>JADHOU010000046.1 GCA_016778825.1 Candidatus Puniceispirillum sp.
GCAACAAGCGCCCTGACTATCTGGCTAATTTCCTTGAGAATCTGGTCGATTGGGATTACGTCGCAGCGCAGCTCTAGGCAATAAACAAGATCGTACTGCGAAAGCCGCTATCCGTTTAGAGATCTGCCTTTGGCTTGCTGCCAAATATGAAAGCCGTCACCTTATTTTAGGTGGCGGTTTTTTTATGGCTCTTTGAATCGCCAGAATTTAGGCAAAAATCGGCCTTAATCTGGCGTCATCAATGCCATGCTAGCAAGGCTTTGATGAAAGCCTGACCCCAATCAAAACAGCATTGAGACAGAAGGCATTAAAATGGTTGTAGCAGTCGTCATACTGGTTGCATTTGGAATTTATCAAACCGATTCGGTGCATGAATTCCGCGCCAATAGCAATCACAATCCAGTCTATAAAATTGTCAGAGGCGTGCCATGCGACTCAGGCCTGAAATCATCAGGCTATTCGATGGCGCCAACAGGCAAGCTTTATTTGAAACAGGTCAATCGTGATGGCACGGTTGGCGGTATTTGCCGTCCGTAAAACCCTAGCCGTCTTGAACCATCTTCTTGACGCGAAGGCGAAGCGCATTCAACCGGATAAAGCCATGCGCATCACTATGGTCATAATCAACCGCGCCATCTTCAAAGGTCACCAGATCGGCATTATAAAGCGAATTTGGTGATTTGCGGCCGGTGACGGTCACATTGCCTTTATAAAGTTTTAACCGCACAACACCATTAACCGCATCACGGCAGCTATCAATCGCCGCCTGCAGCATTTCGCGTTCAGGCGAGAACCAGAAACCATTATAAACCAGCTCTGCATAGCGTGGCATCAATTCATCTTTGGTATGCATGGCACCGCGATCAAGCGTGATTGATTCCATGGCGCGGCGTGCTGTCAGCAAAATAGTGCCGCCAGGTGTTTCGTAAACACCGCGTGACTTCATGCCAACAAACCGGTTTTCAACAAGATCAAGACGGCCAATACCGTTATCGCCGCCAAGTTTGTTGAGCGCGGCCAGCAAATTGGCAGGTGACAGCGCCTTGCCATCAATCGCCACCGGATCACCCGATTTAAAAGTGATTTCGATTTCGGTTGGTTTGTCGGGCGCATCTTCAGGCGATACGCTTCGTGAAAACACGTATTCTTCCGGAGCTACCCATGGGTCTTCAAGCACTTTGCCTTCGGCTGAAATATGCAGAAGATTCGCATCAACACTGAATGGGGCTTCGCCGCGTTTGTCTTTTGGAATTGGGATCTGGTTGGCTTCGGCATAGGCAATCAGTTTTGTTCGGCTGCTCAGGTCCCATTCACGCCAAGGCGCAATGACCTTGATATCGGGCTGTTGGGCATAATAGGCCAATTCAAACCGAACCTGATCATTGCCTTTGCCGGTGGCGCCATGTGAGACCGCCTCAGCGCCAACGTCACGGGCGATTTCGATTTGCCGTTTGGCAATCAAAGGCCGCGCAATTGACGTGCCAAGAAGATAGGCACCCTCATAAAGTGGGTTCGCCCGAAACATGGGGAAAACATAATCGCGCACAAATTCTTCACGCAAATCTTCGATATAGATTTGCTTGATTCCCATCATCTCGGCCTTGGCGCGTGCTGGCCCGATGTCTTCGCCCTGACCGATATCGGCCGTGAACGTAACCACCTCAGCGCGGTAATGGTCTTGCAACCAGCGCAGGATCACCGAAGTATCAAGGCCGCCTGAATAGGCGAGGACGACTTTTTTAATATCTTGCTTGCTCATAAGAGATTGCTATATCCGATCACTGGCGGCCTCGCAATGACGTTTTTGCCGTTGATGCATTTTTGCAAGAGGCTGTTTTTGCAAGAGGCTGTTTTTGGCCTAGTTTAAAGTTCACGAAGCAGGGGCGCCGGTTTGCGGCCAAGGGTTTTCATCGCGCCAGTCAGCCCCAGAACCGCCGTTGCCACGGCACCGGCAAGGGTGGTGCCAAAAACCAGCCAGCCATCAAGAATAAATTCCGCGCCTAAAAATCCATGAACCAAAGCCCAGCTTGCAAGACTGCCAATAAACGCCGCGGCAATGGCGGTAAGCAATCCTAAAAACGCATATTCAAGAAACCAGGCAAGGCCAATCGACAGGCGTGTTGCACCAAGCACTTTTAAAATAACCGAGTCAGCAAGCCGTTGCGACTCGCTGCTGGCAACGGTTCCGGCAAGAACCGCAATGCCGGCAATCAGGGTGACAAGGGCGGTTAACCGCACCGCACCGCCAAGAAGGCCAATGACGCGCTGCGCGGTTGCCACCGCTTCTTTCACCGAAACCGCCGAAATATTTGAAAAGTTGCTGGTAACGGCGCGTTCAACCGCATCGGCGGCGGCGTCACTATCGGCATGGGTGGTTGCAATCCAGCTATGCGGGGCGGCATCAAGAACGCCCGGATTCAGCACAAAAACAAAATTGATCTGAAAGCTTTGCCAATCCACTTCGCGAAGATTGGCGATTGTTGCGGTAATTTCGCGCCCAAGTACATTAATGCTAACCGTATCGCCAATCGTTAGGCCGAAATCACCAGCCGCATCTTCGGACATTGAAACAAGTGGCGGGCCGCTATAATCGCTTGGCCACCAATCTCCGACAACAATCTCGCTTCCTTTGGGTGCCGATGCTGACCATGTCAAAGCACGGTCACCGCGTAGAATCCATGCCGATCCTTCGGGCGGGGTAATTTCCGCTGTCGGAATGTCATTGATCTTGGAAACGCGGCCACGAAGCATTGGGGTTTTGGTGATTTGTGTAATGCCATCAATTGATTTGGCAAGCTTTTCAAAGGCGTCAATCTGGCGTGGCTGAATATCAATAAAGAACCAAGCCGGCGCATCTTCGGCAACTCGATTATCAATTTGACGGCCAAGATTGGATTCGCTTACTGATACCGTCACCAAAACCGAAAGCCCAAGCCCAAAGGCAATGATAACCGAGCGCACGGGTGAGCCGGGGCGGGTAATATTGGACAATGCCAAACGGGCAGGAACAAAACGCGGCAGGGGCGCAAGGCGCAATAGCCGCACCAGAATGTTGCCAAGAACCGATAATAGCAATAACGAAGCTAGCGAGCCGCCGATAAAGCTGGCGGTAATGCCGAGATTATGCGTTGCAAGATAGGCCAGCCATGTCAGGCCAATGGCCGCTATGATCATCATCACAAGATAGCGCGGTTTGGGCCAGCCATCGGGCATTTCGATTAAGCTGCGAAACAGATCACCAGCGCGCACTTCTTCAGCTTTGGCCAGCGGCCATACAGCAAACAGAAAAGCGGTGCCAAGCCCAAAACCGGCAGCAATGATCAATGGCACTGGATAGATTGTCATTTCAAGCGGAACAGTGACATAGCCGGACAGGATGTGAATGGCAAATAGCGGGGCAATCGCCGCAACGGTCAACCCTGCTGCAACCCCACAAGTGGCGACCACAAATATTTGCAAAAGATAGATTCGGAAAATTAAAATTGATGGTGCGCCAAGACATTTCAGCGTGGCAATAACCGGCATCCGGCTTGCCAGCCATGCGCGCACAGCACCCGCAACCCCAAGCCCGCCAATAAGAAGCGCGGTCAGGCCAACAAGCACCAGAAAAATTTCCGCCTGATTGACAAAACGGTCAAATCCAGGGGCGGCGCTGGCAACTTCGCGCACCCTTGCGTGGGTTGGTGCGGTAAGCTGGTTTAATGTGGCCATCGCCGCATCACGGTCTTGCGGGTTATCAAGCAAAAGCCGATAACGATAGGTGATAAATGACCCGGGTTGCTGCAGGCCGGTGGCGGCCAAAGTCGTATCCGAGATCAGCACGCGCGGACCAAAACTAACAAAGCTGATTGACCGGTCAGGCTCGCTGGTCAGCGCTGCGCGGACCTCAACATCAAGATTGCCAAGACGGGCGCGATCACCCGGCTTCAAGCCAAGACTGCGAAGCAAAGCGTCATCGGCGACAAGTCCCGCCTGATCAAGCGCATCAGCGAGCGGCATTAACGGCGCTGTCGCGGCAGTGCCAACAAGCGGCCATTTACTGTCAACGGCTTTTAATTCAACCAGCTTTCGCCGGTCGCTTGCTTGCAGCATGGCGCGCATCTGAACCACTTTTGACACTGTGCCAAAACGGCTGGCGGCCTCAATAATTTCGGGGATTGGCGCGGTATGAAGACTGCTGATTTCAATATCGCCACCAAGCAGAATACGTGCATTATCACTAATCCCGCTTCGCATTGATTCAGCAACCGAACCAACGGTGCCAATCGCGGCAACGCCAAGAAGTAAAGCCCCTAAAAAGACCCGAAACCGGCCAAGGCTGCCGCGCATTTCGCGTTTGGCAAGCTGCCAGGCAAAGCCCCATCCGTCACGGCTTGCGGTAATTGGACTCATGGCTTTGCGGTGATCTCGGCGGGTGTTTGTAACGGTCTTGGCCACTGTTTGGTGTCTCTGGCAATCAAGCCATCTTCGATTTCAAGAACGCGCGAACAGCGGGCGGCAAGCGATGCATCATGCGTGACAAGCACCAGTGCGGCACCAGCCTCGTGCGCACTTTTGAACAGGATATTGACGACTTTTTCGCCAGTGGCACTGTCAAGATTTCCGGTTGGTTCATCGGCCAAAAGAATGCGGGGTTTGGGGGCAATGGCGCGGGCAATCGCAACACGCTGTTGTTCGCCGCCCGACATTTGATCGGGAAGATGCGTCAAGCGGTGCCCTAATCCAACCGACCGAAGGGCCGCCGCAGCACTTGTTTCAGCATCGGCGCGGCCAGCTAGTTCAAGCGGGATCGACACATTTTGCAAGGCGGTGAGTGACGGGATCAGGCGAAATGCCTGAAACACAATGCCAACCATGTCGCGGCGCAAAGCGGCAAGCGGATCTTCTTGCATATTGGTAATATCGGTTCCAGCCAACGCAATGCGCCCCTTGGTCAAGGTTTCAAGGCCGGCCATCACCATCAATAGACTGGTCTTGCCAGCGCCGCTTGGCCCTAAAACGCCAACGGTTTCACCAGCGCCGATTTGCAAATTGATGCCCTTTAGAATTTTGACTTTTGCCGCCGCTGTGCCAAGGGTCAGATGCGCAGCGTTGAGATCAATAACGGCTGGATCAATTGCGGCTGGTTCATTTGCAGCTTTGGATGATGATGCCATGAAACTAGTCCAATCCTTGATCGTGATGCCCGCAATATGGGCTGGTGGGTCATTGATAATCTGTGCACTCTGGAAAAACCGGCTTGTATCTACTACATGCAGGTAAGGCTGGTTAACAAATCGCGGCGCGACCATGCCGTAGGGGGTTACAATCCTCGGTAAAACATATGGGTTGGTCTTGTGCCAAGATCAAGGGAAACGCAATGATGATAGCTGAATTTTTCTGCCGCCTTTTGGGGCTATTTGGCCGCTGTCGCCATTTTGTTAAACCGATGGCATTGGCCGGCATGATGGCGCTGATGCCGGTATCATCAATCATGGCCACGGGTCAGCCAGTTTTGATGGTTCTTGGTGACTCGCTTGTTGCCGGTCATGGTTTGCCGCAGGATGAGGCCTTTCCCATTGTTCTTGGCCGGTTGTTGAAAAAAGACGGCGTTGATGTTAAGGTCGTCAATGCAGGGGTTTCGGGTGATACCACCGCTGGTGGGCTGGCGCGTCTCGATTGGTCGCTTGCTGCCAAACCTGATGCTGCGATCATTGTTCTCGGGGGTAATGATTTGCTTCGCGGCCTTGAGCCTGCGGCAAGCTATCGCAATCTTGAGGGCATCATCGAACAGCTTGCGGCGAATCAAATTGAGGTACTTCTTGCTGGAATGCAGGCACCGCGCAATCTGGGTGCCGATTATGCAAATGAATTTGATGCGATCTATGACCGTTTGGCAAAGCGTCACAAGATTTTATTCTATCCTTTTTTTCTGGATGGTGTGGCCCTGCAGCCAGCGATGAATCAGCCTGATGGAATGCACCCGAACGAGCAAGGGGTGGCATATATTGCGACAAAGATTTTGCCGCTGGTAAAAACCTTGCTATCGAAAACCGGTAAATCATAATTATGGCGCGGCGATAGCGTTCGGGCAGTTACGTTTTCGGCGGGCAGTTTTTAGATTGACGCATTTTGGAAAGTCTTTGCATCACGGCGCGAGGTATCCTAAAACAATCTGTATAGCCGCATGCGGGTTTTGTATCAGTTTTACATTGATGCCATAAACCGATGACACTTTGGAAAGACACGCCCCGATGGGGCCATTATTGTGTCAGTGAGACCAGACAAGCGAATAAAGGAAGAGTGAATAAATGTTCAGACTCAGCAGAATGATGGGTGTTTTCACAATGGTGATCGCGACCAGTTTTGCAGCAGCGCCTGCCTTTGCCGAACCGGTACAGATGCTCATTGAAAAGGACTGGGGCGCCTATCGCTATGATAATGATGGCAGCCGCATTTGTTTTGTCAGCAGCGTGCCAACCACAAGCAAAGGCAAATATGATCCAGAAAACCGCGGTGATATCAGGGTTTTTGTGTCGCATGGCCCGGGCAAGGCTGAACGTGATGTTGTTCAGGTGATTGCTGGCTATCGCTATAAGGCGCAGTCGGATGTAATCTTATCGATTGACGGCAAAAGCTTTAAATTATTCACCCTTGAAGACCGTGCCTATGCCGAAAGCGAAGAAGATGACCGGCGGATTATCGTGCAGATGAAACGTGGTAACAAAATGACCGTCATTGGCACCTCTAGCCGCGGCACTAAAACCACCGACACCTATTCATTGGCAGGCTTTACCAAGACCAAAGCCGTCATTGATAAGACCTGCAAATGACCGTTGTTCCGGAGCTAGCTGTGGCGGATCAGCCTGCGCCCATCGTCATGGATACGTCGTTGCAAAAAACTAATCTTCTTGGTTTGGCGCTTGCCGATCTTGAGGCGAAGATGGTGGCGCTTGGTCTGCCAAAATTCCGTGCGCGGCAGGTTTGGCGTTGGGTTTGGCGTCACGGCCTCAGCAGCTTTAACGAAATGAGTGATCTTGGAAAACCGGTTCGTGAATTGCTGGCAGCACATTTTTCTGCTGACCGGCCAACGGTATCGCGGCGGTTGCAGTCGGTTGATGGCACGATCAAATGGCTTATTCGTTTTGCCGATGGTAATGAAGCTGAATGTGTCTATATCCCCGATAAGACGCGTGGCACCTTATGTATTTCATCACAGGTTGGCTGTACCCTGACATGTAGTTTTTGCCATACGGGAACGCAAAAGCTGGTTCGCAATCTAACCATTGCCGAAATTTGCGGTCAGGTTTTGCTGGCGATGGATGAGTTGAATGACTGGCCATCGGGCAAACCGGAACGCCGCCTTACCAATATCGTTTTGATGGGCATGGGAGAGCCTTTGTTCAATTACGAAAATGTTGCCACGGCGATGCGCATCATCATGAGCGGCGAAGGTGTGGCAATTTCAAAACGCCGCGTTACCTTGTCAACGTCGGGTGTAGTTCCCGAAATCAAACGTTGCGGCGAAGAATTAGGGGTTAATCTGGCAATTTCGCTTCACGCAACGCGTGACGAGCTTCGAAATGAGCTGGTGCCAATCAACCGGAAATACCCACTTGCTGAATTGATTGAGGCGTGTCGTAATTATCCCGGCCTATCAAATGCACGGCGAATTACATGGGAATATGTGATGCTTGACGGGGTGAATGACAGTGATGAGGATTGCCGCGCTTTATTGGCGCTGATCAAGGGCATACCGTCAAAGCTGAACTTGATTCCGTTTAACCCATGGCCCGGCAGCCCTTATATCTGCTCGTCAGATGAACGGATCGAATCTTTTGCCAAACGCGTTTTGAATGCCGGCTATGCATCACCGGTTCGCACGCCGCGTGGCCGTGATATTCTGGCGGCCTGTGGCCAGTTAAAATCTGAATCACAGCGGGCGCGGCGGCAGAAAACCGGAATTGCTGGCTAGAGTGCGCGGCTTGGCAAAAGCCGAATATTCATTGCGAAAATTCCAAGTCTGCGCTTGAATAATTTGGTTTTAATCCTTACATTTACAACACAATCATCGCCAATTTTTGGCAATGTCATTTTGGGAGTTACAAAATGCAGGATAATCGTTTTATGAATACCGCTGCAGCGACCGCTGCCCAGACCGATGTTGGGCTGCGGGCTTATATGCTCGGCGTGTATAATCACATGACCACAGCTCTTTTGCTAACAGGCTTTTTTGCCTTTGCAACAAAATGGGCCGTGCTGAATGTTTCTGGTCTTGGCCAGCTTTTATATGGCACACCATTGAAATGGGTCATCATGCTTGCACCGCTTGGCATGGTGTTATGGCTATCAGCGCGGATTAACCGCATGTCAGCCACCAAGGCGCGGAACCTGTTCTATATCTATGGTGCCATTATGGGTTTGTCGCTTGCGTCAATCCTGTTTGTCTATACCGGTGCCAGTGTCGCGCGGGCCTTCTTTATCACTGCAGGCGCCTTTGCCGGTCTTAGCCTTTACGGCTATACCACCAAGCGCAGCCTGTCGGCGATGGGATCGTTTATGATGATTGGCCTGTTCGGTCTGATCATTGCGTCAATCGTGAATATCTTTATGGCATCAACCCAGATGGAATTTGTGATTTCGGTTGGTGGTGTGTTGATTTTTGCCGGTTTGACCGCTTGGGATACACAGCGCATCAAATCCATGTATATGGCTGGTGACAGCCGTGAAGTGGCAGCGAAGAAATCAATTTTTGGGGCGTTAACCCTTTATCTTGATTTCATCAATATGTTCCTGTTCATCCTGCGTCTTTTTGGAAACCGCGAATAGCCGCAATGTCGCCGCATTAGGAAATGATTGAAACGCCCGTACCGCTATGGTGCGGGCGTTTTGTTTTTGCTAATATCTAAATCTGTCAAAAGCCAGTATTTGCAGGCTTGAATTCAGTCCTCACATCCAGCCGAGTGCCGCATCATGTCTCATTTATCTGCCATGCTTGAATCGATTGCCAGCAAGGAGCCAGCCAAGGCGGCTGCTTGTGAGGCAATTGCTGGACTGGCAGCCGCAGCAGCGTCAATTGCGGCTGTTATCCGCCAGCCCGATGCTAGTGCGGCGCTTGGTGCCAT
>JADHOU010000047.1 GCA_016778825.1 Candidatus Puniceispirillum sp.
GTTCAGTCGATTGCCGATGGCGAGGCTGGTGTTGGCATTCAAGGTTATGACCCGATTTTGAATGGACAATTGACCCGCGCCGAGCTTGATCGTTGCGAAGCTGATCATACAGCGGTTCTGGTTCTGGCATCATCGCATCTGCCAACACCGAATCGGCGCACCAAAGGCCCACGCTATGTGCCAGTGGCACGCCGTGGTGACAAGCCTGACGCCATCATGTGGCTTGTTAAGCACCATTCTGAATTGAAAGATTCGCAAATCATCAAATTGATTGGCACAACCAAAGAAACCATCGCCAAGATTCGCGACCGGTCACATTGGAACATTGCCAATATCACGGCAAAACATCCGGCAATGCTTGGCCTTTGCGGGCAAGATGATCTCAACGCTGCCATTGAAAAGGCTGGCGGATCAACACAGACCGAAGAACAGGTCTCAAACATGTCCGAATTACCATAAGGCAACCAGATCGGAACATGGCGCGAAGGAGCGGTATGTGGATAAAGACTCCGACGACCAACAACCCAATATTCAAAATCAGATCGCCCTGATGGAAAGCGAACATCGCGATCTTGATTCTGTAATTGAACGGCTTGGTGAGGTTTTGCCTTTTGATCAGCTAAAGCTGCAAAGGCTGAAAAAGCGCAAACTTGTGTTGAAGGATGAAATGGCCAGATTACGAAGCCGGATTTTGCCAGATATCATTGCCTGATGGTGATAAATCAAGCAGACTGACGATCGTGGATAGTACCAGCCTGCAATCATCTGACCTATTCCAGCCATTCCAAGACGTGATCATTTTAAGACGTAAATCGAGAATTCCATGACCGAAAAATCATCGCTAGCTCGCATTGCCATCTGTATGGGAAGCCAGTCTGACTGGTCAACCATGAAAGCCGCTGCTGATATTCTTGATCAGTTTGGCACGGCGCATGAGGTGAAAATCATTTCGGCACATCGCACACCCGCACGTTTAACCAAATTTGCCGGAACCGCGTATAAAAACGGCTTTGGCGTGATCATTGCTGGTGCTGGCGGTGCGGCACATTTACCCGGGATGATAGCGGCTCATACGCATTTGCCGGTTCTCGGTGTTCCGGTTGAATCGGCAGCGCTGAAAGGCATGGATTCGCTATTATCAATCGTGCAAATGCCTGCTGGCGTTCCGGTCGGCACCCTCGCCATTGGCGTTGCTGGCGCGAAAAATGCGGCGTTGCTAGCCGTGCAGATTCTGGCTTTGTCCGATGCTGATCTTAGCCAAAGAATTATCGCATGGCGGCAAAGCCAGACCGACAATGTTGCCGAAGCGCCGGAATAATCCATTGCCATACGCACCGCAAAAAACCATCGGCATTCTTGGCAGCGGACAGCTTGGCCGGATGCTGGTGATTGCTTCCAGCCAGCTCGGCTTTCGAACTCATATATTTTCCCCTGACGCCACAAACAGCCCTGCTGGTGATATAGCACATGACTGTACCGAGGCTGGCTATGATGATTTGGAGGCGCTTGCCGCTTTTGCCAGCAAGATTGACGCGGTTACCAGTGAATTTGAAAATGTGCCGGCTAGCGCAATGGCCTTTCTGGCCAAACATTGTCTTGCCAGCCCGGGCGAAGCCGCGCTTCATACCGCTCAGCACCGCATTCGCGAAAAGACCCTTGCTCGCGATCTTGGCATTGAAACGCCCTCTTTCTGGCACATCAGCAATGCCGCCGATCTGCATCAAGCAATGGCCGAATTAGGTGGGGATGGGGTGCTAAAAACCTGCCAGCTTGGCTATGATGGCAAGGGCCAAATCCGGCTGTCCCAACATGATGATCTTGACGCTGGTTTTGCCGCGCTTGCCACAAATGATGCCATTCTTGAAGAAATGGTGGCTTTTCGTGCCGAAGCAAGCTTTCTGATTGCTCGCGCCGCCGATGGCAGCATCGCGCATTTTCCGGCAAGTCTGAATGAACATAAAAACGGTATTCTAGCCCGATCCATAGCACCGGCCGACCTGCCAGCAGCGGTAATTGACGCTGGTCAAAATGCCATTCAAAAGCTGGCCGAGGCGCTTGATGTTACTGGTCTTTTGGCATTGGAAACTTTTGTCACTGACGATCATCGTCTTTTATTCAATGAAATAGCACCGCGACCGCATAATTCATTCCACTGGACCATCGAAGGCTGCGCCAATAGTCAATTTACCCAATTGATCCGCGCTGTTGCCGGCATGCCTTTGGGAAGCACCAATTGCTATGGACAATGGCAAATGGATAATCTTCTTGGTGAGGATATGACCCGCCTTGACACGCTTGCCAGCACAAGCGGGTTGCATCTTCATCTCTATGGCAAAGCCGAGGCCAAACCGGGTCGCAAAATGGGCCATACAAATCGGCAAATCAAACCGGTCTAATCACGCCAGAATAAGCCTGCCCAAGTAAATATGCCCGAATAAGCGCATCCAAAAAGGCCACTTTTTATGTCTTGCCAAGGCTGGTCAGGTCGAATGGCGTTGCCTGATACAGGTCATTGATCCAATTGGCCATCAGCAAAAAGGCGAAAGGCCGCCAGTTATTGATTGGCGGCAGCGTGGGATCATCATTTGGATAATAATTTTCTGGTAAAGCCGTCTTTAGCCCCGCGGCAACATCGCGCTGATATTCATCACCAAGCGTTGTGGCATCATATTCAAGATGATTAAACACAAACAGATCACCGGTTACCGAATCACGAACCATACCGGCACCGCATAACCCGCCTTCGGCCAGAACATCCAGTCCTGCCGCCGCCAAATCTTCGCTGCGATTCATCGTATAACGTGACGCTGGCATCGGAAACCGGTCGGTAAAACCATTCATCAACCGGCCCGAAACATCACTTAACCCATGTTCGAAAATGCCGAAAAGCTTTGCCCCAATTTCATATTTTGGCACTTGGTGAAAATGCCATAACAGCGCTTGCGCGCCCCAGCAAATACCAAGCCTGCGGAAACAATGGGTGCGCGACCATTCCATGATTTCGGCCAATTCAGACCAATAGGTCACATCCTCGAATGGCAAGGTTTCAACCGGCGCTCCGGTGACAATCAGCGCATCAAAATAATCATCCCGCACATCATCAAGCTGTCTGTAAAACCGGCGTAAATAGCCCGGTTCCGTATTGCGCGGCGTATAGCTTGCCGTTGTCATCAATATCATTTCGACTTGAAGCGGCGAATTGCCAAATAATCTGGCGAATTGGATTTCGGTGTCGCGCTTTTTTGGCATCAAATTAAGCAACAACAACCGCAACGGCCGGATATCCTGACTGACGGCCTGCTGTTGCGGAATGATATCAACAGCTTCGGCATGCAGCGCTTCAAGCGCGGGCAGATTATCAGGTACTCTAATTGGCATCGAGGCTCCTCTTGGCAATCACCACCCGATGGCGCTGATCTACAATCTCGCGGCGGTCATAACCACCCTTATCTTCGCGTTATAACGGTTTTCTTGGCAATGTCCAATGCGCGGCGGGCACGGCCTTGAAGCATGGTTATCTCCACCCCATCACGATGCCGCCTGATCCTGCCCATCTAACCGGAATGGCTAGCGTGAATGGCGTTTGGCCAAACCTTGTATCAAGCTGTTGGCAATCCGCTCACCAGCCGAAATGACGGAACGCACCGGTTTGGTGATTTTGGGAATGCGGGCAATATCGGCAAGCCGCCGATCAAGAAAATCTACGGTTCCATCAAGATTGCCACTATTATCAGCAAGCCATGCCAGCACCGTCGCGCTGTAAACCGCGGCAAGTGACCCGCGCTTTGTATAAAAGGAAAAGCTGGTGTCACGTTGCCCTGCGGCGCGCCACATGGAATCAACCGTTTCATAAAGAAGCTTGGCCGATAATTTGGCATTGGCAGGCATCGCCAGAAGGCTAAGCGCACGGCGAACCGCATCTTTATCAGGCTGGGCAATTTCAAGACGCAACCGCACCAGCGCCCGGATCGTCAAATGCACTTTTTCCGGACGCTCAGGAAGCGCCAGAAACGCTTCAACCATTGATTGATCTGCCAAGCGTGAATGAAGCGCAATCGCATCGATTGCGCCGCGCGGAAAAGCAGTATGAACCGCCGCCGCATCATAATCCAAATCAGCTGCGCCAGCGATAAGCGCTGCCTCGCCCCAACCGTCAAACGGCACATGAAGCATTGATGCCCGCAAAATCGCAACGGCGTCGGGATCAGGCTGGAACTGTTCATCAAGCATCGGTGATGTCCTTCAAAAAATCATGCCACAAGGTGCTTGGCCGGTCAAAACCAGCCCTGACTTTGCATTATATAATCATATTTCCGGCCAATGCCACCCCGCCGCCGCCGCAATGACGGTTTAATGTTTGCAACTTGTGAACTGCTATGATAAACAACCGGCTCCTCAAAACGGATTATCAGATATCTTTAGAAGGGATGTGAAAGACGTGTTCGTCACCGTTAGAGACAATAATGTTGACCAGGCACTGCGTGTTCTTAAAAAGAAAATGCAGCGCGAGGGTGTGTTCCGCGAAATGAAAAATCGCCGGTCCTTTGAAAAGCCATCCGAGCGCCGCGCGCGTGAGACTGCCGAGTCAACCCGTCGGGTGCGCAAGTTAATGCGTAAACGCTTGGAACGCGAAGGCTATTAGGTCAAGCTAGCTTGATCAGGCCTAACAACATGAAAACCGCCAACCAGTTGGCGGTTTTTTCATATGTGCTGAAGCCATTTGATCCCCCCTACTATTTGGCAGAATCCGCGGTTTTGGCTTGCATAGTCTTAACCGATCAGCGAAAACAGGAATGCTTAAATACAGGTTGATATGCATAATGGAATTGACAAGATGATAATTGGTGCTCCAAAAGAAATTGCTGCTGATGAAAAACGCGTCGCCATGACGCCCGACAGCGCTTCACAATTACAAAAGCTTGGTTATAACTGTCTTGTTCAGTCAGGCGCTGGCCTGCATGCCGGTTTTTCCGATGCGGCTTATGAAGAAGCTGGCGTCAAAATCGCCAAAACCGCTGAAGAATTATGGAAAACCGCCGATATCATCAGCAAGGTTCGTCCACCAGAGGCAGATGAAGTCAAATTCCTGAAAAAAGGAAAGTTGTTGATATCATTCTTTTATCCGGCACAAAACACTGACCAGATGGCGCTGATTGCGAAACAAGATGCCAATGTCATTGCCATGGATATGGTTCCCAGAATCAGCCGCGCGCAGAAAATGGATGCGCTATCGTCAATGGCAAACATTGCCGGATACCGTTCGGTAATCGAAGCCGGTAACAATTTTGGCCGTTTTTTCACGGGCCAAATTACCGCCGCTGGCAAAGTGCCGCCTGCCAAGGTTTTGGTTGTTGGCGCTGGCGTGGCTGGCTTGGCCGCGATTGGCACCGCCACGTCGCTTGGCGCAATCACCCTCGCCTTTGATGTGCGGCCAGAAGTTGCTGAACAAATCGAATCAATGGGCGCCGAATTTGTCTATCTTGATTTCGAAGAGACCCAGCAGGATGGCGCAGCAACCGGCGGTTATGCAGCCCCATCAAGCCCTGAGTTCCGTGAAAAGCAGCTGGAGAAATTCCGCGAATTAGCACCTGAAATTGATATTGTTATCACCACAGCGTTGATCCCTGGCAGAGACGCACCAAAGCTATGGCTTGCGGATATGGTTGCTGACATGAAGCCCGGCTCTGTCATTGTTGATTTGGCGGCCGAGCGTGGCGGCAATTGCGATCTTACCGTTCCCAATGAAAAGATTATCACTGACAACGGCGTGACAATCGTTGGTTACACCGATTTTCCAAGCCGCATGGCAGCTCAATCCTCGACCCTTTATTCAACAAATATTCGCCATATGATGGCTGATCTAACACCCAAAAAAGACGGTCAGATTGTGCATAATATGGAAGATGATGTGATCCGCGGTGCAACCGCCACATTTGATGGATCGGTTACATTCCCACCACCGCCGCCAAAAGTTCAGGCAATTGCTGCGAAGCCAAAGGAAAAAATACCCGAGCGCACCGCCGAGGAAATTCGTGCTGATGAGATTGCAGCGTTCAAGCAAACGACCAAAAATCAGGTTATGCTCCTGACAATTGGTGGCGCGGCTTTGCTGGCAGTTGGTGCCTATGCACCCGCCAGCTTCATGCAGCATTTCATTGTCTTTGTTCTGTCAGTGTTTGTCGGGTTCCAAGTGATCTGGAACGTCAGTCATTCACTGCATACACCATTGATGGCGATCACGAATGCGATTTCATCAATCATCATTCTTGGGGCTATTCTGCAGATCGGCTCAAGCAGCTTTCTGGTGACCGTGCTTGCTGGCATTTCCATATTCTTTGCTGGAATTAATATTTTCGGTGGCTTCCTCGTAACACGTCGCATGCTTGCCATGTTCCAGAAATCTTAAGGGGACCAGAACGATGGATCTAGGTTTCACCACTGCTGTTTATGTTGTCGCCGCTATTCTGTTCATCCTTTCGCTTGGCGGGCTGTCGGGTCAGGAAAGCGCAAAACGCGCCGTTTGGTATGGAATTGTTGGTATGGGGCTGGCGGTCTTGGCGACCGTCATTGGCCCGGGGGCTGGCCTATGGCAGCTAACAGCTATTTTGATCGCAATTGGCGGACTGATTGGCTATCAGCTTGCGTCAAAAGTTGAAATGACCCAGATGCCGGAACTAGTTGCGGGTATGCACGCACTGGTTGGTCTGGCTGCCGTCTTTGTCGGGTTTAACGCGCATTTTGAACTTGCCAACGTCCTAACCATGGATGACACGACAAAGAAAGCGCTTGAGGGGTTTGCAGCATTGCTGGCAAAGAAATCGGGTGCCGAGATTAATATTTTGCGTGTTGAGGCATCGCTTGGCATCTGGATTGGTGCCGTTACCTTTACCGGCTCGGTGATTGCTTATGGCAAGCTATCTGGAAAAGTTACATCAGCCGCAACAAAGCTTCCCGGCGGGCATCTATTGAATGCCACGGCGGCGATGTCATCATTGGCCTGCCTTGGCTGGTATCTCTCAAGCGGTGCGTTACTGCCGCTGGTTATTCTGACGATCCTAGCCCTTTTCATCGGCTATCACTTGATCATGGGTATTGGTGGTGCTGATATGCCGGTGGTTGTATCAATGCTGAATTCCTATTCGGGTTGGGCAGCGGCCGCGATTGGCTTTAGCCTTGGCAATGATCTGCTGATCGTTGTTGGTGCGCTTGTTGGCTCGTCAGGTGCGATCCTATCCTACATCATGTGTAAGGCCATGAACCGATCGTTCGTCAGCGTTATCCTTGGCGGGTTTGGCGGCACGGCTGGCCCGCAGATGGAAGTTGAAGGCGAGCAGATTGCGATTGATGCCGATGGTGTTGCAGCAGCGCTTGAAGATGCCGAAAGCATTGTCATCATCCCGGGTTACGGCATGGCAGTGGCGCAGGCACAGCAAAATGTTGCAGAACTTACCAGACGGCTTCGGGCGAAAGGTAAAACTGTGCGCTTTGCAATCCATCCCGTTGCTGGCCGGCTTCCCGGGCATATGAACGTGCTATTAGCCGAAGCCAAAGTGCCCTATGACATCGTCCTTGAGATGGATGAAATCAATGATGATTTTCCAAGCACCGATGTTGCCATCGTGATTGGTTCAAACGATATTGTGAACCCAGCAGCACAAGACGATCCGAACAGCCCGATTGCCGGCATGCCTGTTTTGGAATGTTGGAAGGCAAAACAGGTTTTCGTGTCAAAGCGCGGCCAAGGCACCGGATATTCGGGCATTGAAAATCCACTATTTTTCAAAGAAAACACCCGCATGTTCTATGGTGATGCCAAAGCGTCACTTGACCAGCTATTGGTGGTTATTTCGGGTCATTGATCCATTACCATATAAACACCTAACAAAAAGGCAGCCCTGATTGAATGGGCTGCCTTTTTCTTTGTCTGTTTTCGGCGGGTCAGGTTTATCCAGCGCCCGATCTAGCCGGTATAGGGTGCAATCAAATTATCAGGAAGCCCGACTTTGGTTGCGGCCGCGCGTTGCCGTTCGGCAAGCGCATCAACCGAGAAATCATCAATCAGCTCATGGAATAATTCATGCCAATTCACTTCAGCACCAAGATGCATGAAGACTGATCCAAGCCCAACAGCCGCCCGATCAGTCAGCACAAATTCACGCGGCGGCTTGATCCCACCAATTCGTTTCAACTCGGTATGAACCTTGGCAGCCAGATCACGTCCCGCCTTGCCACCCCGCATTTGCTGAATAGGGCGAACCCGATTTTCAAGAAGCGGGGCATAGATAAATTCAGCCCACATATTCAAAACATCAATCGCTTCATTATCTAGCCCAACAAAGCCCCAACGTTCATAGGCATCGACGGCCTGATCACGGTTATTGTCGCGAAGCGCCTTGTAAAGTTCGATCACACCAGCGACAAATTGCGGCCGGAACAGACGGATTGACCCGAAATCCATGAGGTTGATGCTGTGATCATTGGCAATCGAATAATTGCCAAGGTGCGGATCACCATGAATGACGCCATAATAGTAAAACGGCACATACCAGACCCGGAACATGGTTTTCGCAATTTCATTGCGCGTTGCCTGATCGGGGTTGGTTTCAAGAAAGGCCATTAGCCGCTGGCCTTCAAGCCAATTCATGGTCAAAAGCCGGTTTGTCGATAATTCGGGAATATGGCTTGGCACCTGCACCTTTGCCTCATCAGCAAGCATATGCTGATAAAGCTGCATATTCATCGCTTCGCGCCGGTAATCAAGTTCTTCTAAAAGCCGCTCGGATAATTCGTCATAAATATCCGATGTCGAAATCGCCGAATCATAACGCTCATAAAGCTGGAACAGTAATTTCAACTGCTTCAGATCTGCCTCAATCGCCGAATGCATATCGGGATATTGTAATTTCACCGCCAAAGGCGCGTTATCCAGCCCCATCGCCTGATGAACCTGTCCAAGCGATGCCGCCGATACCGCATCACGGCCAAAGCTGCTGAATTTTTGCTGCCAATCAGCACCAAGCTCGGCCGCCATGCGGCGTTTG
>JADHOU010000048.1 GCA_016778825.1 Candidatus Puniceispirillum sp.
TTCGCGGCTGGCTTGGCGAGCTGGTTCCAAACCGGATTTTACGCATTGCGATGGCATTGCGAAGCGGCATGTCAATTGCCGAAGTGCATAGCGCAACAAGCTGGGATATCTGGTTTCTGGAGCGGATTGCGGCCATCATTGAGGCTGAAGAAGCCGTCATTGAAAATGGTTTGCCAGATGATGCGGTATCGCTTCGCCATCTTAAATCGCTTGGCTTTGCCGATAGCCGCCTTGCCGAGCTTGCAAATCTTGATGATGCCACCGTTCGGGCGATGCGCGTAACCGCAGGGGTCAAACCTGTCTATAAGCGGATCGATACTTGCGCTGCCGAATTTGCATCTGATACCGCCTATATGTATTCAACTTATGAAGTCACCGATCAGGCCGAATGCGAATCTGACCCAAGTGACCGGAAAAAAATTGTCATCCTTGGTGGCGGGCCAAACCGCATTGGTCAGGGAATCGAATTTGACTATTGCTGTGTTCATGCTTGCTATGCGCTGTCCGAGGCGGGCTATGAAACCATCATGATCAATTGTAACCCGGAAACGGTTTCAACCGATTATGACACGTCCGACCGGCTGTATTTTGAACCTTTGACCGACGAAGATGTGATTTCGGTTATCGAGCGCGAGGCCGAAAATGGCGATTTGCGCGGCGTTATCGTCCAGCTTGGTGGACAAACCCCGCTGAAAATCGCCGCCGCCTTGGAAGCCAAAGGCATCCCCATCCTTGGCACCAGCCCGGATGCAATCGACCTTGCCGAAGACCGCGAACGTTTTCAAAAACTATTGCAAAAGCTGGATCTGTTGCAGCCCGAAAATGGCATCGCTCATTCGGCTGAAGAAGCCCGCGCAATTGTTGACCGTATCGGCTTGCCGGTTGTCATCCGGCCATCCTATGTTCTTGGTGGGCGGGCAATGGAAGTCGTTCACCAGATCACCGATCTTGAACGCTATATGCGTGATGCCGTTGTTGTATCGGGAACCAACCCTGTGTTGATTGACCGTTTTCTCAATAATGCCATCGAAGTTGATGTTGATGCGTTATGCGATGGGACCGATGTCTATATCGGTGGCATCATGGAACATATCGAAGAAGCGGGTATTCATTCTGGCGATTCGGCCTGTTCATTACCGCCACAGCATTTGTCTGACGAAATTCTTGCCGAAATCCGCCGCCAAACCTCCGAGCTTGCCTTTGCCCTGAATGTTGTCGGTTTGATGAATATCCAATTCGCCATCCGCAAAGATAAAATCTATCTTCTTGAGGTAAATCCGCGCGGCAGCCGCACGGTGCCGTTTGTGGCGAAAACCACCGGTGTTCCGCTTGCCAAAATCGCCTCACGCGTGATGGCTGGTGAAAAGCTGGCAAGCTTTAATCTCAAGAATCTTGATTTGCCGCATGTTGCGGTGAAAGAAGCGGTTTTCCCATTCGCCCGATTCCCCGGTGTTGATGTGTTCCTTGGCCCTGAAATGAAATCAACGGGCGAGGTCATGGGCATTGACCGCAGCTTTGGCGCGGCATTTGCCAAAAGTCAGCAAGGTGCCGGTGTTGATTTGCCGCTATCAGGCACTGTCTTTATTTCGGTCAAGGATGAAGACAAACAACCCTTTGTCGAAATTTGCCGCAGCCTTGTCAAAGATGGCTTAAAGATTCTGGCAACCGGCGGCACAACCGCTGCTTTGAAAGCGGCAGGGGTTCCAGCAACACGGATCAATAAGGTGATGGAAGGCAGGCCGCATGCCGTTGATGCGATGCTGTCTGGCGAGATCCAGCTTGTTTTCAACACCGCCAAGGGTGCTGGGGCTATCAAGGATTCTTTCTCGCTTCGGCATAATGCCCTTACCAATAAAATCCCCTATTACACAACAGTTTCAGGAAGCCGCGCCGCGGCTGAAGCCATTCGCGCCCTTCGTCAAGGACAGCTTGGTGTTCGCACCTTGCAGGATTATCTTGCAGATATTAAGCGTTAACCGTTAACCTACGGTAACACTATTGGGTAACGCCGCGTTGCGGCTCGCGTAAATGGATTTGTAAAACGATGGAAAAAATACCTTTCACCCCACAGGGGCTTGATGTAATTAAAGAAGAGCTTGCGCATCTAAAAGGCACTGAGCGTCAGGCCGTGATTAATGCCATTGCTGTTGCCCGAGAACATGGTGATCTGTCGGAGAATGCCGAATATCACGCTGCGCGTGAAAAACAGTCATTCATCGAAGGACGTATTTCCGAGCTTGAAGATGTGACAAGCCGCGCCGAAGTTATCGATGCGAAAAAATTAAATGGTGAAAAAGTGACATTTGGCACAAGCGTTGGTGTTGTTGACGAAGAAACCGACGAAGAATCGCTTTATCATATTGTTGGGCCTTACGAGACCGACATTTCCAAACGCATGATTTCAACATCATCACCTGTTGCGCGGGCCGTCATTGGCAAAAGTGTTGGTGACTCGGTTGAGGTGCAAACCCCAGGCGGCGTGCGGTCTTATGAGATATTGTGGATTGCATTGTTTGATATCACCAAGGTCTAGGAAAATCAACCAAGCTTGAGCAAAACCAGACAAGGTTTGGCAGTCGCTAGGTTTGGCACCAGCTAGGCTTGTTTGATTGGCACGCCAACAAGCTGTTTTGCCGACCGGATCGACAAGGCGGTTTTCACATGGCTGACATTTTTTGCTGGTGTCAGATGGCTTGTCAGGAATTTCTGAAAATCATCCCAATCCTGCGCAACGATTTTCAATAGAAAATCAGTTTCGCCCATTAGCATATGGCATTCGCGCACTTGCGGCCATGTCGATACCAGCAATTCAAAATCCTGCAAGTCGGTTTCGGCCTGACTAGTGAGACCAACAAAGGCAAATACCTGAACGCTATAGCCAAGCGCATCCGAGTCAATATCGGCATGATAGCCTTTAATAATACCGGCATCTTCCAGCGCGCGAACTCGCCGAAGGCATGGCGGTGCCGAAATACCGGCATTTTTGGCAAGATCGACATTCGTCATGCGGCCATGATCTTGCAAATCATGCAAAATCTGTCGATCAACCGAGTCCAGTTTGATTTTTTCAGCCATAAATACAGCGCCAGCATTGATAAAGCGTTACGATAAGATCTGCATAATAGACCCGCCAAGCATCATTCGACAAGCGATATTGCGTAATATTATTGCCTGAAGACCGCGCCCAAGTTACTTATAGTTATCAAACCGACCAAGATGGAGACATCACCTTGCCCACATCCACCCCTTTGCCCTCTTTGGGCAAAACCGCCGAAACCAGCGGTGAAAATGCCCAGATTTGGGTGATTAGCGATGGCACGGCAGGCATGCGACTGCAGGCAATTGCACTTGGCGAGGCGTTGATCGCCACCGACACAACAAATCAGACCAGCCTTGACGATATCATTATAAAACCATCTTGGTGGCTTCGGCATTTGCCTCGGCTTGTTCCTTTCCTGCCAAAGGCCTTGTTATCGTCATGGCTTGGGTCAATTGGCGATCGCCTAAGCAAGGACAAACCGGCAATCATCATCACTTGTGGTCGGCGTATGGCGGGAACTTCGATTGCGCTTAACCGGCTTTCAAAGGCGCATGCGGTTGGCACCAGCACAATCCATATTCAAGATCCACGCCTGCCACCTCATTATTTTGATATTTTGGTCGTACCCCAGCATGATCCGGCACGCGGCGCAAATGTCGTGACAAGCATGGCATCGTTAAACCGTCTTGATATGTCCAAGATCGCCAATGCGGCAAATCAGCTTGGTGAAAAATGGCGCGCCCTTCCCACGCCGCGCGTGGCGGTGCTGCTTGGCGGAAGCAACCGGCGCTACGGTATTTCGGCGATGATGGCAAAGGATATGGCGCGCCAGCTTGCCGATTTTGCCGCCAAAACAGGGGCTAGCCTTGCGCTCATCCCATCACGGCGCACACCTGCTAATCTTGTGACCCAGCTTACGGCTGCGCTTGGGCCACTGCCCTATGCGGTCATGGACCAGGCCGAAAATAACCCCTATCCGGGGATTTTGGGGCTCGTTGATGCGGTGATTGTTACATCTGATTCGGTCAATATGATTTCTGAGGCAACGATCACCGGCCTGCCAATTCTGATTGCCGAATGGCAAAGCGAAACCGGCCGGATTGGGGCGTTCCATGATGCTATGATCGCAGCAGGGCATATTGCACCAATGCGCGACCAGCTTCCACAAAACAGCTTTACCCCGCTTTTTGAAATGCCGGCAATTGTAAACTCGGTTTTGGCGCGGCTTAACAGCTAAAGTGCCGCCAGCCGCGCCAAGGGTGATCAGTGAAATAATTTTCGGTCATCATTGGGGAACATGCCATCATAAAGACCGGCAACCTGTTGACCATATCCGTTATAGAGTTGCGTTCTTACATTCTTGCCACTGCCAAGTAGCCGTTCGGTTTTTTGTGACCAACGCGGATGCGGCACATCGGGATTCACATTTGCCCAAAATCCATATTCATTCCCATTCAATTGTTCCCAAAAAGACACGGGCTGTTTGTCGGTAAAGGTAAAACGCGTAATTGATTTGACCGATTTAAATCCATATTTCCACGGTGTCACCAGCCGAATTGGTGCGCCGTTCTGCGCTGGCATTGGCTTGCCATAAATGCCGGTTGCTAAAAAGGCCAGTTCATTTGTGGCTTCGGCTAGGGTTAGCCCCTCAACATAGGGCCATGGGTACCAGCTTTGCTTTTGCCCGGGGGCAATTGATGGGTCAAGAAAGGTTTCCATCTGCAAATATTTGGCTTCGGGCTTTGGATTTGCCAGCTTGACCAAATTGGCCAATGGCACCCCACTCCACGGCACCGCCATCGCCCATGCCTCAACACAGCGATGCCGGTAAAGGCGTTCTTCCAGCCCGCCTACCTTGGCAATCAAAACTTCGGCATCAAGCTGCATTTCAGTTTCAACCAAGCCGTCAATTGTGACCATCCACGGATCGGTGACCAGCTTTTGCGCCCGCTTCCAAATATTCTTTGATGATCCAAATTCATAGAAATTCGTATAGGTTGTTGCATCATCTTCGGGCGTGATATCGCGGTCTAGCCGATAGGCCATATTGCGCGGCGCTGGATAACCTTGAATGGCAGCAGCAGCAGCAAACCCGCCAACGCCAGTCAAGGCCGTCGTCAGCCCAAGACCAGTAAAGCCTGCAGCGCGAAGCCATTCTCGGCGGTTTAGGTAAATATGTTCAGATGTTGCATCGGCCTCAGCCATTGCCCAGCTTGGACGTTTTTTGATCAGCATTGACTATCTCCTTCGGCGATAAGGCGTTGGTGGCACCTATTGCTAATGCGCCAATATGGCAAAGATGCGGCATAACCTTGCAACATCCGCACCGATCGCGACATCAGATATTTCAAGACAGACTGGCGGTTACTTTCGCAATTCTTTGCATCGCATCGGCCAAAACATCATCCGCCGCGGCATAAGAAATTCTGAAATAAGGCGACAGGCCAAAGGCAACCCCCGGCACCACCGCCACTTCACCCGCCTCAAGAAGATAGCTGACAAAATCGCTATCGCTTTCGATGATTTTACCATCAGGCCGCTTTTTCCCGATCAATTTGGCGATCGAGGGATAGACATAAAAAGCCCCATCGGGAAGCGGACAATCAATCCCGTCAATATTGTTCAACGCTTCACAAACAAGCTGGCGACGGCGGGCAAAGGCAGCGCGGTTTTCAGCCATGAAATCCAACGGCCCATCCAGTGCGGCAATCGCCGCATATTGCGCCATTGAATTCGGGCTTGATGTTGATTGCGATTGTACCTTTGCCATTGCCTTGATCAATGGCACCGGTCCACTGCCATAGCCAATGCGCCAGCCGGTCATGCAATAGGATTTTGACACGCCATTGACCGTTAGAATACGGTCTTGCAGATCCGGCGCAATCGTTGCCATGGTCGCAAATTTGAAATCGTCATAAACCAGATGTTCATAGATATCGTCACTGATCAAATGCAATTGTGGGTGGCGGCGCATGACCGCGGCAAACGCCATCAAATCATTCGCATCATAGCCAACCCCGCCCGGGTTTGACGGGCTGTTCAGTACAAGCCATTTGCTATTTGGCGTGATGGCCGCTTCCAGATCTTCGGCGCTAATCTTCATGGGATTGGCACTGCTTCCCCTTACAAAGACCGGTTTTGCCTCACAAATTTCGACAATGCCGGCAAAGCTAACCCAATAAGGTGTTGGGATAATCACTTCATCGCTTGGGTTCAAACTGGCCATTAGTGCGTTAAACAAAACCTGCTTGCCACCGGTACTTACCGTAATCATATCCGCCGTACAGCTAACATTGTTTTCACGCGCAAATTTGCGGCAGATCGCTTGCTTCAATTCGGGGATACCGTCAACTTGCGTATATTTTGTTTTGCCTGCATTCATCGCCGCATTCGCAGCATCCTTGATATGCTGCGGCGTATCAAAATCAGGCTCACCAGCAGCAAGCCCAATCACCTTGCGGCCTGCGGCTTTCATATCCAATGCCATGTCGGTAATCGACACTGTTGGTGATGGCGCGATGCGGTTTAGCCTGTCCGAAATTAGGCCCATTGATTTGGTCTCCTTTTCCCTTTGAAATTTATGGGGTGCTTTGTGGTTTAGAACAAGTGCTTTTCGCTGGGCCCCCTTTCTTCTTTGAGCGAACATGCCTATCTTAAGGGCATGATCGAAACCAGTAACGACAACCTCATCATCACCCAATCAAGCGGCCCGGCAAATTTTGACCTAACTTCAGAATTTAAACCGGCTGGTGATCAGCCAACCGCCATTGCCGAATTGATCGAAGGCATTCGCACCGGCGAACGCGACCAGGTTCTGCTTGGGGTGACAGGATCAGGCAAAACCTTTACCGCCGCGCATGTTATCCAACAGATCAAGCGCCCAACGCTAATTCTGGCGCCAAACAAAACATTGGCCGCCCAGCTATATGGTGAGATGAGGTCGCTATTCCCCAATAATGCTGTCGAATATTTCGTTTCCTATTATGATTATTACCAGCCCGAAGCCTATGTGCCGCGATCCGATACCTATATCGAAAAAGAATCGTCAATCAATGAACAGATTGACCGGATGCGCCATTCGGCAACCCGCGCCCTTCTTGAACGTGACGATGTTATCATTGTCGCGTCGGTATCATGTATCTATGGCATTGGTTCGGTTGAGACCTATTCCAGCATGACGATGAAATTGAGTGCTGGTGAAACGGTCTCACGACAAGATTTGCTGCGCCAGCTGACCGAGCTTCAATATCGCCGCAATGATACAAATTTTGTGCGTGGCGCATTTCGAGTTCGCGGTGACTCGGTTGAATTATTTCCAGCGCATCTTGAAGATAGCGCCTGGCGCATTTCGCTTTTTGGCGATGAGATCGAAGCCATTTTTGAATTTGACCCGCTAACTGGTTCGAAAAATGCGAAACTGGATAGCATCACAATTTTCGCCAATTCGCATTATGTGACGCCGCGGCCAACCTTGCAGCAGGCCTGCAAACAGATCAAACAGGAACTCAAAAGCCGCATTGCCGAATTCACCGCCAATAACCAGCTTCTCGAAGCCCAGCGTATCGAACAACGCACGCAATTTGATGTTGAGATGATTGAGGCGACGGGCGCTTGTGCCGGAATTGAAAATTATTCGCGCTATCTTTCTGGTCGTGGGCCGGGCGAACCACCGCCAACGCTGTTTGAATATCTGCCAGAAAATGCACTTTTGATCATTGATGAAAGCCATGTCACCGTTCCCCAGCTTGGCGCGATGTATAAGGGCGATTTTGCGCGCAAATCAACCTTGTCAAATTATGGCTTTAGGTTGCCATCATGCCTTGATAACCGGCCTTTGAAATTCGAAGAATGGGAAGGATTCAGGCCACAAACCATTTTTGTTTCGGCCACCCCAGGCAAATGGGAGCTAGAGCGAACCGGCGGTGTCTTTAGTGAGCAGGTGGTGCGGCCAACAGGATTGATTGATCCAGATTGTATTGTTCGGCCAACGGTCAATCAGGTTGATGATATCATTGCCGAATGCCGTGACGTTGCCGCCAAGGGTCAGCGTGCGCTGATTACGACCCTGACCAAAAAGATGGCCGAAGCCTTGTCCGAATATATGTATGAGTCAGGATTGCGCGTTCGCTACCTACATTCAGACATTGATACGCTTGAACGGATCGAAATCATGCGCGATCTGCGCCTTGGCGTATTTGATGTGCTGATCGGCATTAACCTGCTTCGTGAGGGGCTTGATATCCCCGAATGTTCGCTTGTCGGTATTCTGGACGCTGATAAGGAAGGCTATCTTCGGTCGCGAACGTCACTTATCCAGACCATCGGGCGCGCCGCGCGAAATCTTGATGGCCGTGTAATCCTTTACGGCGACCGCGTGACCGATTCAATGCAATATGCACTGGATGAAACCAACCGGCGGCGCGAGCGCCAAACAGCCTATAACAAAGCCCATGGCATTACGCCTGAATCGGTTCGCAAAGACATCGCTGATGTTCTGGATTCGGTTTATGAACGTGGTGACCATCTAACGCCGCAAGCGGGTGCCAAATCAGGCGATCTGATCGGCAGCAATTTCAAAACCGTGCTTACTGATCTTGAAACCAATATGAAAGCCGCTGCGGCCAATCTTGAATTTGAGGAAGCGGCACAATTGCGCGATGAAATTCGCCGTATGGAAGCCACCCAGCTTGGTTTGTTTGAACCCGGGGTTCCATCCGCCATTGCCGAAAGGCATGGGTTTCCTGCTGGCACCCCCGGCGCGCCAATTAAAAAGCGTGGACGGCGGCGCTAAAGCTGATAAAAGCCAAAGAACCAAGGTGTCACACCGCTTTGCGCCAATTGCAAAAATCACTGTAAAACAGCGGCTAATCGCCAGTGGTTTTGCACAAGTTCTGCAAAAATGCCTTGATTCGGTTAGCTGGCTTTAGAATTTACGCCGATTGAACGTCTTTTTGCCCTTGAAATAT
>JADHOU010000049.1 GCA_016778825.1 Candidatus Puniceispirillum sp.
CAACACCAACACCAGCAAGAGCGATAACGGCCAAACCGGCACCGATCATTTTTGCAGCTTCTACTTCCATAATCATAGTCCTTCCATGAGTTTCTATTTTGTTTAGTTCAATTCACACCGCTGCGATTCCCTAGCGGATTCGGGTAGCCCTCTGCGCCTAGTGAAGATGCAGGGCGTCGTTCAAATACATACAGGTCAAAATGGTGAAGACATAGGCTTGCAGTGCCGCGACCAGCACTTCAAGACCGGTCAGGCCAATCAGCGCAACAAACGGCAGCAGTGACCCAGCCATTGCAAGCCCGCCAGCGCCCGAAATCATCACGGCGAGACCAGCGAACACTTTCAGCATGGTATGTCCTGCCAACATATTTGCGAAAAGTCGAACTGACAGGCTGACCGGACGTACGAAATATGAAATGACTTCGATGACAATCAAGAAGGGGATCAGCACTTTTGGCGCGCCAGCTGGAACGAAAAAGCTGAAGAAATGCAGGCCGTGCTTGAATAGGGCAATGATCGTCACGCCTACAAACACAAAAGCCGCCATCGCAAAGGTCACGATGATCTGCGAGGTAAAGGTATAAGAATAAGGGATAAGCCCAAGCATATTGCCAAACAGCAAAAATACAAAAAGCGTAAAGATGAATGGGAAATAGGGGCGGCCTTCGCTGCCGACATTGCTTCGCACCATTTCGGCAACAAATTCATACATCATTTCTGCCATGCCCTGCATGCGGCCTGGAACCATATCGGCTCGGCGCATCGCGCTGATCAGAAAAATGGCACTGACGCCAATG
The DNA here is from genome assembly GCA_016778825.1 of Candidatus Puniceispirillum sp. Lineage (GTDB taxonomy): Bacteria > Pseudomonadota > Alphaproteobacteria > Puniceispirillales > Puniceispirillaceae > UBA3439. Next base: position 798 of record JADHOU010000049.1, read on the forward strand.
GCAAGCAGCATAAACAAGCTGGAATTGGTAAATGACACATTATAACCACCAAGTGACAGTTCAACCAATGACTTGATTTCAAATTGCTCGACTGGGGAATGCATTCCTTCAGAATTGCTCATTGCCTGTCAGCTCCCTTAATCTTCTTTGTCTGATGAGTTTTTATGCTCATCGAAATAACCTGCGGCCAAACCTCGGCCAGTAAATACACGCCAAACATTTAACATGCCAGCGATTGCTCCCATAAAAAACATCACCAACATAAACAGCGGCGATGTATCAAGCCATCGATCCAGTGCCCAGCCGATAAATGCACCAACCATAACACCGGCGACAAGCTCAGTGGCAACGCGCCCCATGATTGCTGCCATGCCTTCGGGAAGGGCAGATCGGCCAGGCCGGTCTTTTTCTTCTCGCTGTGCTTGCAGCTTGTCCAGACGACGGTCAATCTCCGCGAGACGTTGTTTGTCGCCTTGCGTATCTTTGTCGTTCATCTGGCCATCCCAATCCTAAAAAGCCGCGTCCGTTGCAGCAGGATATGGCGGTTTCACACGAAGCTATTCCTATGGTTATCCAATACCGAATTGAGCAGGCGAAAAGCCGCTGTTATGGACAGCGACCATCCCTACCGAAATCGCGCTCAAAATAGGGGGGTGGGTCGGTCTTTGTCAAGCCTTCAATGGGTGTTCTTTTGCCGCAGATTTCCGCGGATTAGCTAGCTTGCGGAAATGTTCAGGGTGAATCGCTGAAAAGCAGGGGCTAAGCAACCGCATTATCACGGATTCTTTCGGCTGTCTGAAGATCAACTGAAACCAATTTCGAGATGCCGCGCTGTTCCATAGTGATGCCAAAAAGCCGATCCATGCGCGCCATTGTCATGCGGTGATGCGTAATCACAAGGAATCGGGTGTCAGTTTGGTCACAAATATCACGCAAAAGATCACAGAATCGAGCCACATTCGAATCATCAAGCGGGGCATCTACCTCATCAAGAACACAAATGGGCGCTGGATTCGTCAAAAAAACCGCAAAAATAATCGCCAACGCGGTCAGCGCCTGCTCACCGCCCGATAAAAGCGACAGTGACTGAAGGCGTTTACCCGGCGGGCTTGCCAGAATCTCAAGCCCAGCTTCAAGTGGATCATCAGCATTGGTAAGCTGTAATTCCGCCGTGCCACCGCCAAACAGTTTTTTGAATAGCCGCTTAAAATGCTCATTCACGTCACCAAAGCTTTTCAAAAGACGTTCGCGGCCTTCACGGTTCAGCTGGCTGATCGCGGCGCGTAACTTGCCAATGGCGGCAATCAAATCATCACGTTCGTTTTCCATGCTGGTGATGCGCGTTGCCACATCTTCCATTTCCGCTTCGGCGCGCAAATTGACAGGGCCGATATTTTCGCGCTCGCGGATCAGGCGATGAACACGCTGTTCCAGAACATCAAGACCGGCAAGCGCTTCGCCATCTTCGATGCCAGCAATTTCGGCAACATCTGTTGGCGCACAATTCAATTTATCCGCGATGCGGTCTTTCAATTCGGCAAGGGTGGCGTTGCAGCGTTCTTCGCTAGCTTCGGCGCGGATTTGAGTTTCACGCGCTGTCGCAAGGGCATTGTCAGAATCGCGTTGCAGTGATTCGGCCTCGGCAAGGCTGGTTTCGGCAAGCCGAAGCGCATCGGCCGCATCTTGACGATTCTGTTCGGCAATTTCCAGCCGATCACCTATCTCAAGACGCTGTTTGGCGATGGTTTCGGGAAGCGTTTCCAAACGGTGCTGTTCCTGATTGCCATCAATCAGGCGTTTTTCCAATTCGGCAATGCGGCCGCTCGCGCCATCGAGGCGTTGCTGCCATGCGCTTGCTTCTTGATTACAGCTTGATTGGCGGCGGGTCGCCGTGCCAACCAGATCGGCAAGGCGTGATTCGGCCTGCATCGCTTCGGCAAGGGCGGTGCGTGATGTTTCGGCGGCGGTTCGAGCCGCCGCTTCGCCAGCACCAAGGGCGGCATCATCAGCAAGCGCCGCAATTTCAACCTCGCAATTCGCCAGACTGGTGGCTAATTCATCAAGGCTGGTATTTAGCTCGGCCGCCCGGTCGCGCCCTGCGGTCAGTTTCAATGCGTCGGATTCGGCGCGGCGGCGGCTGTCACCAAAGGCCTGTTCGGCCTGCATACTGGCACCACGACAAGATTGAAGATGCTTACGCGCGGCGATAAGCGTTGTTTCGCTGGTGCTGGCGATGGCACCGCTTTGATCCAGTTTTTGACCAGCCTTTGCTGCGTCATCTTGCAAGGCGTCAAGACGGCGGCGCTGGCGGATACGCTCGGCGCCTTTGTCAGATTGATTGGCATGGCGCACAAAACCGTCCCAACGCCAAAGACTGCCCGATTTGGTGGCGATGGCCTGCCCGGGAAGAAGGCTGAATTGCAAGGCTTCGGCTGTTGATGCGTCATCAACCACCCCAACACCGGCAAGTGACGCTGCCAGCGCTGGTGCCCCCGTTATAAAATCGGCAAGCGGCATTGTGCCATCTGGCGGGGACAGGCTGGCTTTGCTGCCTTCGCGCCAAAACCCCTGATTGCCACTGCCAACCGGTGCCGATAATTCATCTGCAAGATAGCCAGCAAGTGCGGTTTCCATACCGTCACTGACCAAAAGCTGATCGGCAATTGGCGCAGCATCATGGTCGCCAAGATCGGCCAGAAGATATTGTAGCGCGTCGATTTCGGCCTGAAGGCGGGTCATATGGGATTCGCTGTCACGTTTGGCATTCAGCGCGGATTCGGCAGCAGCATTCGCATCGGTAAGGGCTTGTTCGGCCGCTTCTAATGCTGATTTGGCAGCCATGAAATCGGCTTCGGTTTCTTGTTTGGCCTGATCTGACTGGCTGGCCTCGGCAAGCAAGGTTTCAAGCGACAATTGCGCCAGCGCAGCATTTGCCGATTTAATGCGGTTTTCGATATCCTGTTTTCGGCTAGCCAGACTATTGCGGGTGGTCGCCGCGGCACGAAGGGCGGCGCTGGCCTCGGCAAGATTGGCTTCATTCTGGCTTGCGGTCAGGCGAGCCGCCTCCAAAACATCTTTCGCCGCAGCCTGTTGCGGGCTGGCTTCGGCAATTTGAACGGCCAGTGATTCGGCTTCATCGGCAAGTCGCGCAACGGCTGATTTTGCATCATCAAGAAGGCTGGTTTCGCGGGCGATGTCTTGGGTAAGCTGGTTTTGCCGGTTGGCAAGCTGGGTCAGGGCATCGGTAACACGCGCCTCTTCACGATCCAATTCTTCGCGCCCAAGCGCCAAACGTTGATATTCAGCGGCTTTTTCGGCCTCGCTTGCCCGCAGGGGCGGAAGCGATGCGGCAATTTCGGTTCGGGCGGTGGCGCAGCGGGCGGCAATTTTGGTACGCGAACCAACATCTAATTTGGCTGCGCCAAGCGCGGCGGTCGCGGCATCGCGATCCTGTTCAGCGGCCATCCAGCGGGCAAGAAGGAATTGTGCCTCGGCTTTGCGAATGCGATCGGCAACTGACCGGTAACGTGCCGCTTGGCGGGCTTGTTTACGCAAGGAATCACGCTGTTCGATCAAACCGGCGATGACATCATCAAGTCGTTCAAGATTGGTTTCGGCGGCGCGAAGCCGTAATTCGGCCTCATGTCTTCGCGCATGTAATCCGCGAATATTTGCCGCTTCTTCGATTAAGGTTCGCCGGTCAACAGGTTTGGCACCGACAATCGCGCCAATGCGCCCCTGACTGACAATGCCAGATGATCGCGCGCCGGTGGCGGTATCGGCAAACAGCAATTGCACATCACGCGCCCGCGCCGGTTTGGCATTCAAATAATAGCTGCTGCCTTTGCCGCGTTCAATTTTGCGGGTGATTTCCAATTCATCAACATCATTAAATTCGGCAGGGGCTTGGCGATGACGGTTATCAAGCCGAAGAGTGATTTCGGCAAGATTGCGCGCGGGGCGCTGTTCGGTGCCGCCAAAAATCACATCATCCATTTCGCCGCTACGCATTTGGCGCGCCGAGCTTTCGCCCATAACCCAGCGAAGCCCTTCAACGATATTGGATTTGCCACAGCCATTTGGCCCAACAATGCCTGTTAGGCCGGAATCAATCTCAACCTCGGCGGATTCCGCAAAGGATTTGAATCCGGCCATTTTCAGGCTTCGAAAAATCACATTAACAACCTGTCATTAGTGACGTCTGAAATCAGGCGTCCGTTGCATTTATCTTGGCAGCAAAATCTTCATATGACAGATCGCCAGAAATGATGGTTTTGTCGTTGACCACAAAAGATGGTGTCGATTGTATTTCCCAGCTTTTATAGGCTTTCTGACGCATTTCAACAATCGCTTCAAGAAGGGGTCTATTGCCCATCACTGCGTCAAAATCGGCGGTGCTCATTCCGGCAAGCCGCGCCATTTGCGACAAGGCGGCAAGCGGATCAGGATTGCGTGCCCAGCGATCAATATCTTTCAACAGCATCGAAATCATTGGAAAATATTTATTTTTGGGCAAAGCCCGTGCCAGCGCATGGCCACGAAGCGCAATTTGATCAAGCGGGAAGGGCTGCATCTCAAACCGCACCATGCCAGTGTCAATCAGCCGTGTTTTCACATAGGGAAAGGTGTTGTTGTGAAAGCTGGCACAATGCGGACAGGTCATTGAAAATAATTCAACAACTTTGATCGGAGCATCATCCTTGCCAAGAACGCGCGGTGAGGTCACGTGCGCGATCGTTGGCTCAAGGGCAAAGGCAGCGGTTGGCAATAACGTCATCGCAGCACCCCCCAGCAGGATAGCGCGGCGATCAAGGGCGAAATTCATCTGGTTTTGTTTCATCATGGAGCAATCATAATCCAAGGGGAAAAGCGGGGCAATGCACGATTTTAGAACAATCGCATTTAATTTGGATGCCAATCCTTTGCGTTGGTCTTTTGCGTTAATTCTTTGCGCCATCATCGTCGCCAACCGGCCCGCCTAGCCGCCGAAGCGCCGCGCGCAGTTCGGGTGATTTGATATGTTTCAGCTTTTCATCGAGCGTCCAAACATCTGGCGCATCCGAAATTGTGGCTGGTTTTTTGGGCGGCGTTTTGGGGGCTGATGGCGGCAGATTCTGCACAAGGGTAATCCGACCAACAGCCTGATATCCAAAGGCGGCATTTACCTGATCAATGATCTGGGCTGACATGGCTTGGGCTTGAGGGCCGCGACCTGAGGTGATTTGCAGTTTCAGTGTTCCGTTATTGCGGCTGCCACGTGGAAAGTGAATATCTGCCGGTCGGCACCATGCAGCCGTATCGCCAACAATATCATGCCAATGCGAAATAAGGCGGCTAATCGCAAAACCACGCTCATTCGCCGATGGCGCGACCAAAGGTTCGATCATGGTCGATAGCCGCCGCATTTTATTTAATCGGTTCCTGGGCGGTTTCACCATGATTTACGATGCCGGTTCAATTGTTGTTTGATAAATAAGAATAAAGGGTTTTGGGCGACTTGACCCAATTGCCGGATACACTAGCATGACCGATCCCTAATGCAAAACAGACCAAACAAAATAGACTAAACAAAAGAGACCAAACAAGAAGATAGACATTCACAACGCCAAGTCAGATTTTCGGATAACAGGATATAATCGCGTGGGTAGCAATAGACTGCAAACATTCCCAACGGCCGCTTTGTTTGGATGGTATGACAAGCATGGGCGCGATTTACCATGGCGTCGCCGCTGGCCAGATTTAGCCCCTGCCTATCATGTTTGGCTGTCGGAAATCATGCTTCAGCAAACCGTTGTGGCAACGGTGATTCCCTATTTTCTTGATTTTACCCGCCGCTGGCCAACCATCAATGACCTTGCGTTAGCACCGCTTGACGATGTGTTGGCAGCATGGGCCGGCCTTGGTTATTACGCCCGCGCGCGCAATCTGCACAAAGCGGCGGTGATGGTGGCGACTGAATGGGGCGGACAGTTTTCCGGTGAAAATCGCCATGCCAACAGCCGTGCTGATTTGCGCGCTCTTCCGGGCGTTGGACCCTATACCGCCGGTGCGATCGCTGCCATCGCGTTTGGCCAGCAGGCGGTGGTTGTTGATGGCAATATTGAACGGCTGTTTAGCCGCTATTTTGCGATTACAACCCCGCTACCAGCGGCCAAGAGCAAAATTGCGGCTGCCTATGCGGCTATTTTGCCGGTTGATCGACCCTCAGATTGGCCGCAAGCCTTGATGGATTTTGCCAATGCGGTCTGCACACCGAAAAAGCCGCTTTGCGATGGCTGTTGCTTTGCCGAATCATGTCAGGCTTTGGCGCGCGGCTTGGTTGATCAATTGCCGGTCAAGCCTATCAAAACACCCAAGCCGGTTCGGCGGGCGATTGCCTTTGTGGCGGTCAATGATCAAGGCGAAATATTTTTGCATCGCCGCCCCGATAAAGGGCTTCTTGGCGGTATGCTGGCTTTTCCTGAAATTGGCCTTGCGTCAAAACAGGCGGATCAAAATCTTGATCAGACAATGGCACCATTTGCCGCTGATTGGGTTTTGCGCGATGAACCTGTTTTGCATGTCTTTACGCATTTTGCGCTTGAGATGAAAATTTGCCTTGCCAGCATTGAGGGGACACCGCAACCAATCGCAGATGATGTCAAAGGCCATTGGGCAAAGCCGCGCCCAGCCGATTTGCCAAGCCTGATGCGCAAAATATGGAAAGCCGCCGCGGCAATGCCGTTACCACCACATGACAGCCGCTAGTGGCGGCCTTTGATGATTGCGCTTTTAATGATTAAAATGGCGCATGCCGGTAAATACCATGGTAATACCGGCAGCATCAGCCGCTGCAATCACATCATTATCCTTAAGTGATCCACCGGGTTGAATCACCGCGGTTGCTCCTGCTTTGATCAAGGCCTCAAGACCATCGGCAAATGGGAAAAACGCATCTGACGCCGCGACTGATCCAATCGTGCGGGATTGAGGCCATCCATGAATTTTGGCAATGTCCGACGCCTTGTGAACGGCGATGCGGGCAGCGTCAACACGGCTCATCTGGCCGGCGCCAATGCCGGCGGTGCTGGCTTCTTTCACAAAAACAATGGCGTTTGATTTCACATGCTTGGTGACTTTCCAAGCAAACAGCATATCGGCAATTTCCGTAGGGCTTGGGGCACGTTTGGTAACGATTTTCAGATCGTCAGCACTAACCATGCCGCCATCGCGGGATTGCGCTAGAAATCCACCCGCAACCGATTTGATTTTGATGCTGCTCGTGCTTCGGTCGGGCATTTCGCCGGTGATCAACAGCCGCAGATTGGGCTTTGCTGCCATAATGGCCTTGGCCTCATCGCTGGCATCAGGGGCAATAACCACTTCGGTAAAAATACTGGCAACGGCGGTAGCGGTTTCGGCATCAAGTGGCCGGTTCATGGCAATGATACCGCCAAAAGCGCTAACAGGATCAGCCGCCAATGCCGTTTGCCATGCCGATACAAGATTTTCATCGCTTGCCACGCCGCACGGATTGGCATGTTTGATAATGGCGATCGTTGGCTTGTCGAATTCGGCAACAAGTTCAAACGCCGCATCGGTATCATTGATATTATTATAAGATAATGGCTTGCCCTGAATTTGCAAAGCCGAGGCAACCCCGGGTCGGTTCTGGCCAGTTTTATAGAGGGCGGCTTGCTGATGCGGGTTTTCGCCATAGCGCAAATTAATGATTTTTCGGCCAGCGGTCGATGTGATTTGCGGCAGGTCTTCACCAAGGCTTGTAGCCATCCATCCTGAAATGGCGCTGTCATAAGCAGCCGTGCGGGCAAAGGTTTTTGCCGCCAGGCGCCGGCGAAGCGCAAGGTCTGTTCCGCCTTGATTTTCGATGGCATCAGTAACGTCACCATAATCGGCAGGGTCGCAAAGAACGGTTAAAAAATCATAGTTCTTGGCTGCAGCGCGCAGCATTGCAGGCCCGCCAATATCAATTTTTTCGACAAGCGAATCATGTTCACTGGTTTGTGCCAATGTATCT
>JADHOU010000050.1 GCA_016778825.1 Candidatus Puniceispirillum sp.
AAACGCGGCAGGCTGATATGGGAGGCAGATGATGGTCATCGCCTTAAGGGATGAAAATATTTTAGGTCATGGGCTGGTTGATGGCTGGACGCGCTGGGTTGCTTGCGCCTATAGTGGGGCAGCGAAAAGACAAACTCAAAACAGCAAAGCATAGAGGGCAGGCGTTCGATGGATTTCGTAACTTTGATGACGCTAAAGCTAATGGCGAACGAGATTGGCACTGACCAGTTTGGTAACCGCTATTATGAAGAGCGCCGCGCCCGCGCTGGCAAGCCGCCGCGCCGTTATGTCCGTTACAACGGTATTGCCGAAGCGTCAAAAGTGCCTGCCGATTGGCATGGCTGGCTGCATCATACCGAAGCAACACCACCGCCGGTTGGTGGTTATGACAAGCATGTGTGGCAGCAGGAACATCAACCGAATGTAACTGGCACCACCCACGCCTATCGCCCAGATGGGCATATGCTCAAAGGCGGAAAACGCAAGCCAGCAACCGGTGACTATGAGCCTTGGAACCCAGCCTGAATCATGTAATCATTTTTGGGTGATATTGTTGCATGCCGCATCACGCCTTTGGGATCAAGTAACTAGGAGATAACAGCCATGCATCGCAATACTTTGGAAACCGTTATGGGCGCCATCGTTTTGTTGGCTGCGGCTGGATTTGTCGCGCTTGCCTATGAGGCGGCGGATGTGAAAGGCAGCGGCGGTTATGAGATTGCCGCCGAATTTGGCAGCACAGGTGGCCTGTCGGTTGGTGATGATGTTCGCATTTCGGGCATTAAAGTGGGGCAGATCACGGCGCAACAGCTTGATCCCATTACCTATGTTGCCAAAGTGTCGATGGCGATTGAACCAACGATTAAAATTCCAAGCGACAGTAGCGCGCGCATTACCGCTGCCTCGCTTCTTGGTGGCAATTATCTTGAATTAATGCCAGGTGCCGCCACTGAAACGCTTGCGGCCGGTGCGGTAATTTATGATACCCGCGACCCGATCAGCCTTAGTGATCTTCTCGGCAAGGCTGTTTTCTCATCCAATAATTCGGCGAATTAATATGCCTCAGGTGATGCGCCAACCAGCGATCATCTGGTCTGCCATTCACGCAAAATTCGGGCATATTGGCGCGTGGCTTCGGCGTGCCATTTTGGTGGCCATTGCTTGTCTTTGGTCATTCTTGGCAGGCTCCTTTTTGGCAGGCGCTGCTGTCGCGACGACATGGATTGATGGGAACAAGGCGCGATTGCAGGCGCTTGATAAAATTACCGCCCGTATTTCAACAGTTGAAGCGCCTGTTGGTGCGGCGCGGTTTTATGGCACGCTGGAAATCACCATCAATCGCTGCGCCTTTCATCCGCCCGAAGAACCGCCGGAAAATGCCGCCTTTATCACGGTTCGTGATCGCGGCTATGACGGGCTTGCCCCAAAGCAGGTTTTTTCCGGCTGGATTTTTTCCTCCAGCCCAGCAGTATCGGCACTTGAACATCCGGTTTATGATCTGACGCTTCTTGACTGTTTTACTGATTAGGCTTGGTGTTTTGCCAATTGATCGAGATAGGGCATGACCAAGGCCGCGCTTGGCGTGTCAAAATGCAGATTACCATCACTAGCAAGCGCCTCGGCAAGGCGGCCTTGAAAATCTGACCGATCAATTTCGGTTACGCCAAATTGTTGTAAATGATCATTGGTGAATTGCGCGTCAAGCAATAGGAAATTGCCATGGCGAAGCCGCGCCATTAAATGAACAAGCGCGATTTTTGAGGCATCGCTTTTGCGCGAAAACATCGACTCGCCAAAAAAGGCCGCCCGCAGCGCCACGCCGTATAGCCCGCCAATAAGCGCACTGTCTAACCAAACCTCAATCGAATGGGCAAAGCCCATCTTGTGAAGCGCGATATAAAGCTGGCGGATATCTTTATTGATCCATGTGTCGGTGCGTTGATCACTTGGTGCCGCACAGGCGTCAATGACCGCAGTAAAATCCTGATCTAGCGTCACCTCATAGGGCGCTTGGCGAACACGGCGTTGCAGCCGCCGCGGAATATGAACGCCGCGACCAAGTGAATGATCAATCGGAATCAGCGCCCGCCGGTCAGGGTCATAGAATTTTATGTCCAGACTGTCATGGCTGTCAGCCATCGGAAACAGCCCAAGCGAATAGGCTTTGATAATTGTCTCGGGCGAATAGATATAGTGATCAGCCATGCAATGCCTCTAACCAAAGGGGCGCGAAGCTTAGTCTTCTTTCAAAAACACTTCTTCAAGCCAGCGGATATTATAGCTACCATCTTTGATTGCATCGGCATCGACAAGACGTTTATGAAGCGTCAGCGTTGTTGGAATAGGCTCAACAATAAATTCCTGCAACGCCCGCCGCAACCTTGCCAGACAATGATCCCGATCGTCACCATGAATGATCAGCTTGGCAATCAGACTGTCATAATAGGGCGGCACCGAATAGCCCGAATACAGACAGGATTCAACGCGAACACCTGGCCCGCCAGCGGCGTGAAAGGCGGTCACTTTGCCGGGTGTTGGCATAAAGGTTTCGGGATGTTCGGCATTGATACGGCATTCAATCGCATGGCCGGTAAAGGTCACGTCGTCTTGGGTAAATGACAGCGGCATGCCAGCTGCAATGCGGATTTGTTCGCGCACCAGATCAACGCCAGTGATTTCTTCAGTGATTGGATGTTCAACCTGAAGCCGGGTATTCATCTCGATAAAGAAAAATTCGCCATCTTCATAAAGAAATTCCATCGTGCCGACGCCAAGATACCCCATCTTGCGGGTGGCCTCGGCGGCAATGCCCCCAATGCGCGCGCGCTGTTCGGCGGAAAGGGCTGGCGACGGGGCTTCTTCAAATAGTTTCTGGTGACGGCGCTGAACCGAACATTCGCGTTCGCCAAGATGCACAACATTACCATGTGAGTCGGCAATCACCTGCACTTCGATATGGCGCGGCTGGCCAAGGTACCGCTCAAGATAAACCGTATCATCACCAAATGCAGCTTTGGCTTCGGCGCGTGCAGCCGAAAAGGCCTCGCCAAGGCGATCCGCGGTTTCCGCCACTTTCATACCGCGTCCCCCGCCACCCGAAGCGGCCTTGACCAAAAGCGGATAGCCAACCTCTGCGCCAATGCGTTGCGCCTCGGCAAGGGTATGAACGGCACCGGGCGAGCCCGGAACGAGTGGCAAGCCGGCGTCGGCGGCGGTGATTTTGGCCTCAACCTTGTCACCCATTGCGCGAATATGGCGCGGCTCGGGGCCGATAAAGGTCAATCCATGGGCGGCAACAATCTCGGCAAAATCGGCATTTTCAGACAGAAAACCAACACCCGGATGCACCGCATCGGCACCAGTGATGGCAACTGCCGATAAAATAGCCGGAATATTCAGATAGGATTCGGCGCTGCTTGGCGGGCCAATACAAACCGATTCATCGGCAAGGCGAACCGGCATTGAATCGGCATCAGCGGTCGAATGAACCACCACCGATGGAATGTCCATCTCTTTACAGGCACGAAGCACCCGCAAGGCAACATCACCACGGTTGGTTATCAGAATTTTTTTGAACATGGCGACTATTCTATGATCACAAGCGCTTCGCCAAATTCGATTGGCTGGGCGTTTTGCACGAAAATTTTCACAACCGTGCCAGCCTTTGGCGCGGTAATCGGGTTCATCACCTTCATCGCTTCGACGATGAACAGGGTTTGACCGGCGGTAACGGTTGCGCCTTCGGTGATAAAGGCAGGCGCATCAGGTTCAGGGGCTGTGTAGACCGTGCCAACCATTGGCGATTTGACGGCACCCGGATGATCGGCCGGATTTGCCGCCAGTTCGGCCACAGGTTCGACAATGGCAGCAGGCGCGGCGGCGGCAACGGGCGCAGCAGCGACAGGTACAGCAGCGGCAACGGGCGCGGCAGTGGTAACGCGTGATAACCGGATCGCAACAGCTTCGGTTTCATATTCAAGCTCGGCAAGCCCCGCCTGATCAAGGATATCGGCAAGTTCCTTTACAAAACTGGCTTCATTGCTTGCGGCGGCGGTTTTTGCCGCTGATTTTTTTGGTGTTGTTGCCATTTTGATTTATGTCTCCGAATGCAGATTGGGAATGGCGTTAATGGCCATGTAATAGGATGATGCGCCAAAACCGGCAATCACGCCTTTGGCAATCGCTGAAATCAGCGATACATGCCGGAAAGATTCACGTCTATGAACATTTGAAAGATGCACTTCGATGACCCCGCCCGGAAATAGCGACAGCGCGTCGCGAAGCACAACGGATGTATGGGTCAGTCCAGCAGCATTGATGATGATCCAATCCATCTTGCCAACAGCTTGCTGGATTTCTTCGATCAATTCGCCTTCCAAATTTGATTGGAACCAATCCAGTTCCATGCCATGTCCGGCGGCCAATTGACGGCATTGCGCCTCAATATCGCCAAGCGTTTCATGGCCATAGATATCCGGCTCACGCATGCCAAGCATGTTGAGATTCGGACCATTCATAACAAGAATATTCATTGATTTTGCCATTGTTCGGTTACAGTATACTCACTTCGCCAGCCATGCAAACAGCCTAGCCCTGTTTGGTGCGTTCCTTATCAATCACGGTTTGCAATTCCTCCATACCAATCGCACCGGGGATCACCGTATCGCCAATCACAAGACCCGGCGTGCCATTGATATTTAGAGCCGCTGCCGCGCTTCGTGTCCGTGTGATAATAGCCGTTGTTTCGGGGCTGTCCATATCTTGCTTTAATTGTGCAAGGTCGAGACCTGCCGCCCCTGCTGCTTGCATGATTGAGGCGTCATTAACCTGCCCACGATAAGTCATCATTTCAGTGTGGAATGATTTGAATTTTCCTTGTTTCTGGGCGGCAATTCCAGCCTTGGCGGCGGTAACAGACGATTGGCTAAGGATTGGAAATTCTTTGATCACCATGCGGACATCGCCATTTGCGTCAAGCATTTGCATGATCGGGGCAAACATGCGTTTGCAATAGCCGCAATTATAGTCGGAAAATTCATAAACAGTTAGGCTGCCATTTGGATTGCCCATAACCGGATCGCCATCATCATTGCGAACGAGCATGATGCCAGCTTGCGCGCGTTCGGCTTCTTCGCGTGCGGCCAAAGATACCAACGCATCACGAAGCACTTCGGGATTGTTCTTGATATATTGTTCGATCACCTGCTGCATTTCTGCGCGGTCTTTTTGATCAATATCGGCCTTTACCGGTGCTGTGGCGAGGCCAATCAACATCAAAAGCAATGCAATCATAGAGGCAAAAAAGCGTGACATTCACATTATCCTTTTGATTTTTGGAACCTTTGATTTTGAGACCCTTTATCTTTTTGGGCAAATCGCCGCTGGAAAACAATAATCCAGCCAGATGCCTTACATCTTATAACGGATTAATGTCGCTATTGCAAAGCCGTCACGGCGCGAGTTTGCCAAAGCGAAACAGAATGTCATTGGCGCGGTTGCGAAGATCATCTTTTAGCCTGTCATCGGCCAAAACCCGTTTGGCCATTCGCACCGCCTGTTGGTCATCCCCAAGCAAAAGCGCTTCTTCGGCAAGCGCAAGATCAGCCGCTGCAATATCGCCATTTCGTCCATAGGCAATCGCTAATTGCCGGCGGATGAAGGCCCATTTCGGCTCGGTTTTTTGTGCCGCTGAAATCGCCTCGATCGCGCGTAAAAGACGCATTTTGTCATTTGTCGCAATCAGTGCTCGTCCAAGATTGACCAGAATTTGCGGGCTGTTCGGTCGGAAAGTCAGCGCCGTTTCATAAGCTGCCGCTGCTGCCTCAGGCTTGGCCATCGACAGCAAGACATCGCCGCGAAATTCATGATAGAATGGATCGGCAGGGCGCGCCGCGGATAGTTGATCCATTAAGGTGATTGCTGCTGCTAAATCGCCGCGCCGATATTGCGCAATCGCTTGGCTGTAGATCGCATCGGCGCTGTCTGTTTTGGCAGTTTGCCGTAAAACGCTGTGCGCTGGTTCACTATAGGCGCGAAGCTTGGCCACAAGCCGGTTCATCAAATTTGTGTCATCGGCTGAAAGCGAGGCTGATTTATGGCCGTCTTGAAGTGCATGATCTTGATAGACGGCAAGGCGCTGGGCTGAATCGGGATGCGTTTGATAATATTGGCTTTGCCAGCTTTCGGGAAGGGCGCGTTGCGCTGCCATGCGGCGCATCATCTGTTCGAGCCCAGCCGAGCTGATGCCAGCCTTATCTAAATAATCAAGCCCCAATTCGTCGGCAACAGCTTCATCATAGCGGAATGAGCGAAGCATCTTTCGCTTGGCCTGATCGGTACCGCCAACCATAACCCCGACAGCCGCATCACTTGATGCCCCGCCAGCAGCAAGCGCAAGCGCGGCAATCGCGGCAAGCGTGCCTGCGGTTCCGGCATCGCGTAAAGCCTCATCACGGCGCGGCACATGACCGGCTTTTAAATGGCCAATCTCATGCGCGATCACCCCCAAAATTTCTTCGGCTGATTGGGCGTTGAGCAAAAGACCCGAATGGATATAGATAACGCGCTCGCCAGCCACAAAAGCATTATAGCTGCTGTCGATAATGATCCTGATGCTGATTGCGTCTGGCGCATAGCCAGCAGCGCGCATCAATGGTGCTGCCAAGGTTTGCAGGCCGGTTTCCAACTCGGTATCTCTGATCAATCCGGCCAATGCCGATTGGGCAATGGTGATCGAAAACAGCGATATCAAAGCCAGCTTTCGTAAAAATGAATATTTCATGGAATATTTTTCCGACAAATTTATGGCGTGTTTAAGACAGCTCTGCTATAGGGATGGTCCCGTAGCGTGTGTTTGCAGGCTATGTAAACACAATCCCCCTGCCATATTGATCTGATGATGGCATGAATTCACTGGAATGAACAATGGCCTTAAAAGTTAGTCAAGCAAGCGAAATCCCTGCCTTTCTTGCCATGCAGGTCATGAGACGTGCAAAAGAGATGCAGGCCGCCGGCAATGACCTTGTTCATCTTGAGGTTGGACAGCCATCAACCCCACCGCCTGCCGCCGTTTCAAACGCATTGCAAGCGTCCTTGAAACATGTTGCTTCGCATGGCTATTCGGTTGGTTTGGGGTTGCCTGAATTGCGGCAACGGATCGGACAGCATTATCAAGATTGGTATCAACTGCCATTGGATTGGCAACGGATCGCTGTCACGCCCGGATCATCGCTTGGCTTTGCAATTGCCTTTTTATCGGCGTTTGACAAGGGCGACCGCATTGCCATTGCCACGCCTGGATATCCGGCTTATTTCAATCTGATGCTTGCGCTTGGGATCAAGCCGCAATTACTGCCAGCCCGTGCCGCGCAAAACTGGATGCCCGATCTCGAATCACTGGTTGCAACCGATAACATCCCCGATGGGCTGTTGCTGGCAAGCCCGGCAAATCCGACTGGCGTTGTGATGCGCGATGACGAGCTTGAAGCCGTCTGCCGCTGGTGTGACAAGCATGGTGTGCGGCTGATCATGGATGAAATTTATCATGGCCTGACCTTTGGCAAACGAACCAAAAGCGCGCTTGCCTATACTGACAATGCTATCATCATCAATTCGTTTTCGAAATATTTCTGCATGACTGGCTGGCGTCTTGGTTGGATGGTGCTTCCCGAAGATTTGGTGCCAACCGCCGAAATGTTAGCGCAGAATATATATATTTCAGCGGCAACGATTAACCAGCTTGGCGCAATTGCCGCCTTTGATTGTTATGTTGAACTGGATGCGCATATCCCGCGCTATGAAGAAAATCGTGACCTTCTTTATCGTGGCTTGCCAGCTGAATTTCTGGGCAATCACGCGCCTTCAGGTGGGGCTTTTTATCTCTATGCAGATGTAAGCGCTTTGACCAATGACTCGATTGCTTTTGCCGATCGCATTTTGACCGACACCGGCGTGGCGATGACGCCGGGTGTTGATTTCGATGCTGTCGATGGGCGGTCACATATGCGGATATCTTATGCGGGCAGCACGCAAGATATGAAAAAGGCGGTTCAACGCCTGAATGATTGGCTTGGCAGTCAGGGTCGCTAGCGGCCCATTAAAACTGGCCGCCAGCTTTCAATTTCATTTACAACGGCGATGATTGCCTAGCTTCTTGACCACCATCCGCTGCGCCGTGATTTTGGCTCGCTACTGCCAATTTCGACAACATCTTGCGGGGCTGAACTGATCGCCTCTTTTGCTGCTGGCGCATTGGTAGGTACCTCATTATTGGCGCCGGTTTCAGCATTATTTGCATCAGCGGCTTTTGCTGGTGCTTTTTTTGTTGCTTTTCGTGCCGGTTTTTTTGCTGCTGGTTTGGTCGCGGCCGCGTCTTGTTCTGGCTTATCACCAGCATCGGCCTTGGCTTTTGGCTTGCGTGCGCGGGCAGGTTTTTTGGCAGGCTTTTTAGCGCTGCTATCAGCATCAGCTTTGCTGTCTTTGGCTTTGGCATCACCCACTTTGGCATCACCCACTTCGGCATCATCTACTTTTGGGGCATCAACTGCTTTTGCGGCATTTGCTGGCTTTTTGCGTCTTTGTGCCGGTTTTTTCGCTGCAGCTACATCGCTATTATCGTCTGCTACGGCTGTATTTACCGAACCATTGCTGGTCTGTTCGGCCGCTGCAGGCGAGGCTTCATTATCTGCATTGCTGCTATCTTTTGGGGCATTATCTGATGCGTCATTATCTGCTGCGGCTGGATCAGCCTTGGTAACACGGCGTCCACGACCGCGACCG
>JADHOU010000051.1 GCA_016778825.1 Candidatus Puniceispirillum sp.
CGAGAATGATCTGGACAAGGGTGAACCGCGTCAAATCTTGGCCATTTTTTGCGTCAACAACCCGAAAATCGAGGCTGTTTTTCACCATCAGCTTTAAATCATCGATGGTGACATATCGCGATGCGTTGGTGTCATAGAGGCGGCGATTCGCATATTTGCGGATGACCACTTGATTTGCGGCTTGTTTTGGCGTCATAAACATCTCGGAAATGGCGTAAGGCAACATGGCTAGCAAATGTTTGCCAAAGACGCAATGTTGCAGTGCAAAATAATTTTTTGCACTGTAGGTTCTAATTTCTGACAAAATAAATGCAGTGCAGCAAAAGGGTGATCAAGACTGATGTATGATGATATCGCCAAATTTAACCAGTTTTATCAAGCGAGGCTTGGGCAAAATGTTGCTGATCTCATTCGGCGTCAGCTTGACCTGTTCTGGCATGTCGGATCACCGTTGCCATCGGCCTTTTTAGGATATGCCCAGCCTTTTCTTGATCCAAAACCGCCAATACCGCTTGGGCTTATGCCAGCGCGCCGAGGCGCGGTTTCTTGGCCAAAATCATCATCGGTTCACAATTGCCTTGTCGATCCGCTAAATCTTCCGCTTCCCGATGTTCATCTTAACCGTCTTTTGCTGGTTCATGCTTTGGAATTTGAACATGATCCCGGGCAATGTCTTGATGAATGTTGGCGGGTTCTTGATGGTGCCGGACGATTGTTGGTGATTGTGCCAAACCGAAGCGGGCTCTGGGCCAAGGCCGAACGCACGCCCTTCGGGCATGGCCGTCCCTATTCCGACCGCCAACTTCGCCGATTATTGCAGGGACATGGATTTATCCCGCGTCAAACCCGCCGAATTGCATTTATGCCGCCTTTGGCGCGCCCGTTTTTCCAGCGTTTTGCGCCAGCGATTGAACGAATCGGCAGCCGCTGGTGGCCAGCAATGGGCGGCGTTCTTCTTGTCGAGGCTGATAAAATGCTCTATGCACCTTCGGGAAAGACAAGTAGACTGCAACGCCGTGAAACCGCCGCTACGCCTGTCTTGGTGGGGCAATCTCGCGGGGCGTTGTCGCCAAAAATTTGAATCGCGGCCGCGGCCATATCTGGCTGAAAACCGCATAGCATGGCCTTGATCGAAGGATATTGGTTTAGAAGGCTGGGAACATTGGGTATGAGTGAAGATCTGAACCAATTACGAAGTGCCATCGATAATCTTGATAATGAGATTTTACAGGTCTTGGCCAAGCGCATGAAATTATCCGATCAGGTGATTGCCGCCAAAAACGGTGCCGTGGCCTTTCGCCCGGGGCGCGAGGCCGCCTTGGTGCGCAAGCTTGTGATCAACAACGAGTCCAATGGCCATGATTTATCACCATCGGTTATTCTAGGTGTGTGGCGACAGATAATGGCCGCCAGCCTAAGCCGGCAAAATGGCGATCTGGCCTTTGCCGTCCATGACATGGTGATGCCGGCTGCTGCTTGGCATATGGGAAGCGCGCTTGCGGCAACAAGCTTTGATCAAATGACGCCGCTATTAGATGCGGTCGCCTCAGCGCAATGCCGTTACGGGCTGGTGCCTGCCAATCATGACATTGCGGCGCTTTTAACCGCGCTGGATCAGCATCAGCATCTATCGATTATCGCCCGCACCCCGCTTTATGATATGCCAGCATTGCATCCTGCCTATATTATCGCCGATTACTTGCCAGACCCGTCGGGTGATGACATAAGCCTTTATGCTGTGCCAACGGCAGATGGTTTTGCCCTGACAATGATTGATGGTCATCATGGCAATAACGCTGTGGTCGATGCGCCAGCCAATCTGCCGCGCGACGCCCGTCTTGTTGGAATCTATGCACGCTAGACACTAGCAAAGCTTGATGGCTGAACAGCAAAGATATGGAATGAAAGCAGAAGAATGACAGTGATTTACGACAAGGTAGCGGTGATTGGCATGGGGCTGATTGGCGCGTCGATTGCGCTTGCGGCGCGGCGTGGCGAGCTTGCGACAACGATTATTGGCAGTGACCAATCGCCCGAAGTGGCAGCCGTGGCCGCGCGTCTCCAGCTTGTCGACTCATTCGAGGCCGATGCGGTGCATGCGGTTGCTGATGCCGATCTTGTCATTCTGGCGGTGCCCGTTGGCGCGGTTGGTAAAATCGCTGAACAGATTGTGCCCCATATGAAATCGGGCGCGGTGCTAACCGATACCGGATCAACCAAACGATCGGTTGTTCGTGATGTTGCCCCGCATTTGCGCGATGATATTATCTGGTTGCCATCGCATCCGCTTGCCGGAACCGAACATTCAGGACCGGGTGCCGGATTTGAATCGCTTTTTGATGAACGCTATTGGATTATTCTGCCGCTTGACGCTGATGAAGCTGATATTGCGCGGTTTGAATCCTTTATCACCGGTCTTGGTTCAGTAACCGAGCGGATGAGCCCTGATTACCATGACAAGGTGTTGGCGCTCACTTCGCATCTACCCCATTTGATTGCCTATACGATTGTTGGCACGGCTGTTGATCTGGAAACACAGCTTAAAAATGATGTGATCCGCTTTTCGGCGTCAGGATTTCGCGATTTTACGCGCATTGCCGCGTCTGATCCGGTGATGTGGCGTGATGTGTTTTTGAATAATGATACTGCTGTTCTTGAGATGCTGCAGCGTTTTTCCGAGGACCTTAGCTATCTTCAGCGCGCCATTCGCTGGCAAGAAGGTGACAAGCTGGAAGCATTATTTTCGCGCACCCGCGAAATCCGCCGATCAATCATTGATGCGGGTCAGGATTAAATTGGCCATTGGCTCGGTTAGATATTTTGCATATTCGCGGGCTAAAAGCCGGATGATTGGTGGGGTTTTCCACCAGATATCCAGATCTAGATCATCGGGGCTAACCGGCCAGTAAGACAGCGCAATATCGGGCAATGTTCGGGTGAAAATGGCTTTGGCGCGGGGCATGTGATAATTCGCCGTCACCAATAGCAATGATGTGAACCCATTTGCCTGCGCCCATTTGCCGGCGGCAACCGCATTCCCCCTTGTATCGACTGCCTGAAATTCCAGCTTGACGCAGCATGCAAGAAGGGCTGTTTCACGCGGGTTTAATTTCAATTCATCGGCAAGAATGGCTTTGCTGACCCCTTGCCCGACGCCTGACACCAAAAGCGCTGTGCCAGCACCGCTTTGTAACAGATTAAACCCATCGGCAAGCCGTTGCTGGCCGCCGGTGATCACGACAATGCCGTCAGTGGCGGTGGCAGCGGTCGTGATCGTAGGCGACGCTGGTTTGGGAAGGGTATGAACAAAATGCTGAAGGCCAGCCATGAAGAAGGCACATCCGAGAAGCAGGACGATCAATAGTGATTTTGCCGCCATCTTGGTCTTTGCCAATGAAACTGTTTTAAACCGCATCATAGGGCTATTGATAATATGAATTCGGCCAGAATGGCTAGGCAAATTTGCGATTGGGCTATTTGTGCAAAATCTTGCTTGCAGTAGAAATAAATTAGAAAACGCTAAACAAAGAGGCCGCTATACTGCTGACCTGCCCACAATGCGAAACGATTTTCCGCGTTGATCGTCTTCGCCTGCATCCGGCAGGACGGCCCATTCATTGCATGATTTGTGATCATATTTGGACAGCGCGACTTGTAACCAGCGGCGACCGGCAGGATATGCCGAACTTTACTTCATATCTTTATAACTTCCGTTTGCCGGTGATTGTGGTTCTGATTTGCGCTGGGTTAATGACATCACTTATCAAAGGCCGCGGCACTCTGACCGCCTATTTCCCCGGATTTATAGTCGGCTTTTACTGGATTGGTCTTCCCATATTGCCGCCGATTGACACGCTTCTTGTGGTTAATCTTGACGGGTCTTACGCTGGTGAGATGCTGCGTCTTCGCGGCGCGCTTCGCAATGTTGGATCATGGTCTTGGCATGCTGCGCCATTGCGGGTTCGGGTAACGAGTCCGGATGGGGTGATTTTGAATGAAACCATAATCAGGCCCGATGACCCGATCATTGCCACTAATCAGCAAAGCCCATTTTTTGTACAGCTTGATATTGATTCAGGTGCCAAGGCCGAAGTCAGCGTCATTCCGATTTCATGGTCTATTTTTGACTAGGGATCAGTTTTTTGCCGCTGAGGTAAAATCGGGAATTGATTCATCATTGATCATTTCTGCAATGGGTCGTGCACCGCGCAACAGATGCGTTTTGCCGTCAAGAACCATCACTTCGGCGGCAGGTGATCGGCTGTTATAGCTTGAGGCCATGACCGCACCATAAGCGCCAGCCGACAACACTGCCAACGCATCGCCATTGGTCAGATCGGGCATATCGCGGTCAAGTCCAAGATAATCGCCCGTTTCGCAAACAGGTCCAACAATATCGGCCTTGCCGATTGATGGCTGTGGTGCGGCAATTGGCCAAATGGCGTGATGCGCCTCGTATAAGGTTGGCCGCAACAGGTCATTCATCGCGGCATCGACAATAACGAATCGCTTATTATCGCCCTGTTTGACATAAATGACCTTGGTCACTAGAACGCCATTATTGGCAATGATGGCGCGACCAGGCTCGAACCCAAGGGTAAAGCCCTGATTCTTGAAAAGACGCTCGACCAGCTTGCCATAGGCGGTGAAATCGGTGGGGTCAGCCATGTCATAATCAACCCCAACGCCGCCGCCAAGATCAAGATTCGGGACGGGCATTCCGGCATTGCGTAATTCTTTGGCAAGCATCAAAAGCGCCGAATAGGCTGCTTCAAAAGGCGCGAGATTGCGAATTTGTGATCCGATATGAACGGCCAGACCGGCAGGCCGAATATGTGGGTCATCGCACACAACTCGGTAAAGATCGCTTGCTTCGCGCTGGTCGGTTGAGATGCCGAATTTGGTATCGCGCTGACCGGTTGAAATTTTCGCGTGGGTTCCTGGATTGACATCAACGTTCACCCGCAACGCCACGGGTGCCACAACGTCCATATCGGCGGCAATCGCACTAATCGCGGCGACTTCGGGAATCGATTCGGCATTGATCTGGCCAATGCCGCAAGCCAATGCTTGACGGATATCATCATCGGTTTTGCCAACGCCAGAAAATACCACATCTGCCGGATCAATACCGGCGGCTTGCGCGCGCGCCAATTCACCCGAAGACACAATATCCATGCCGCCGCCAAGCCGCCCGATAAGCGCCAAAACCCCAAGTGCGGAATTTGCTTTCATGGCGAAATGCACCTTGCCAGATACCGGTGCCACTGCGGCTTGAAACTGGGTAAAGGCCTCGGTGATGCCGGTGCCTGAATAGACATAAAGCGGCGATCCATAGGTTGCGGTGATTTTGGCAAGGGACAGACCGTCAACGCATAGCTGTTGGCTGTCATCACGGTAAAAAGCGCACATAATGGCGATTGCTCCTAAAGCGCCAAACCTAGCTGGCGGGGGTTTCGGTCTGGCTTGTGGCCGTAATTTTAGATGGCCGATAAGGATCACCGCGCTTGCCACAGGTGGCAAGGCCAAGCATTAGCATCAGGCCGATCAGGCTGCCTAGAATAAGTTTGCGTTGCATAGCGACTCCTTTAACCGGGGTGATCTTGCTCTATTGAATGGCAAAACGTTGGCGGGCATCGGCAAGTCGTGCGCGCACTTCATCAGGTGCGGTGCCGCCAAAGCTGGTTCTTGCTGCGGCTGCACTTGCCACCGACAGCAAGCCGATAATATCGGGTTTGATTCGTGGTTCGATGGCCTGTAACGCGTCAAGGCTCATCTCTTCAAGATCAAGCCCTTTGGCCACGGCTTCGGCAACAATGGCTCCGCTGGCATGATGCGCTTCGCGGAATGGCATGCCAAGTTCGCGAACCATATAATCAGCCAGATCAGTGGCTGTCGGAAAACCGGTTTTCAGCGCTGCCAGCATGGCATCTGGCTGCGGTGTCATATCGCGGATCATGCCGGTGGTTGCGGCAAGTGCGATGCCAAGCGCATCAGCCGCGTCAAAAACCCCTTCTTTGTCTTCCTGCATATCTTTGCCATAGGCAAGCGGAAGTCCCTTTAACACGATCAGCAAACCGGTCAAGGCACCGATGATTCGCCCTGGCTTGGCGCGCACAAGTTCGGCTGCATCGGGATTGCGCTTTTGCGGCATGATTGATGAACCGGTGGTAAAGGCATCTGACAGGGCGATAAAGCCAAACCGGTCGGATGACCAGATCACCAATTCTTCGGCAAAGCGCGATAGATGAACCGAGCAAATGGCGGCGCTGGCCAGAAATTCAAGTGCGAAATCCCGATCCGAAACCGCATCCATGGCATTGGCGGCTGGCCGGTCAAAGCCAAGCGCGCTTGCGGTCATATGCCGGTCGGTTGGAAAAGAGGTGCCAGCAAGGGCTGCCGCGCCAAGCGGTGATTCATTCAGCCGGCGTCTGGCATCGGCAAACCGTCCACGGTCACGCCCCAGCATTTCAACATAGGCCATAAGGTGAAATCCGAATGTAACCGGCTGGGCAGTTTGAAGATGGGTGAAACCTGGCATCAACAGATCGGCATGTGCTTCGGCTTTGTCAAGAAGTGCGGCCTGCATATCGGCAAGCGCCTGATCAATCGAATCAAGCAGATCACGAACCCATAATTTCAAATCGGTTGCCACCTGATCATTGCGCGACCGTGCGGTGTGAAGTCGCTTTGCTGGTTCGCCAATCAATTCGGCAAGCCGCGATTCGATATTCATATGGATGTCTTCAAGCGCTTCGGAAAACACAAAATCGCCAGCCGCGATTTCACTGGCAATCTGATCAAGCCCGCCATGAATGGCCTGACAATCATCATTTGAAATGATTTTCATCGCTGCAAGCATGCTGGCATGCGCTTTCGAGCCGGCAATGTCTTGACGATATAGCCGCTTGTCATAGCTAATTGACGCATTGATATCTTGCATCAATTGCGATGGGCCGCTTGAGAAACGGCCGCCCCAGATGCTAGACTTTAAATCGTCTTGCGATGTTTTATCGTTCTTCGCCATGTTCACAACCAATAGAGTGGGAAAATCTATTGTCTTATACGCGGCTTTCGTCAAATTTTCAGCCAAAAACCGCACCTTTATCGCGACGCCAGCTTTTCACCGGCGTAATGGGGCTTTCGGCATTCATGCTTTGGCCAGGTCTGGCGGCCGCAATGACTCCACCAGAAGGCAAAGCCGCACCATTAATGTCGACGGTGATTCGTGATAAAAATGACAAGGATTTTCGCCTCGACTCATTGCAAGGTCAGCCGGTTTTGGTGAATTTCTGGGCAACATGGTGCCCACCGTGTGTTGCCGAATTACCCGCCTTGGACAATGCTGCCAAACAGCTTGGTGATGATGTGACGGTGCTGCTGATTTCGGTTGATCGTGGCGGCCGTCAAAAGGCCCTGCCTTTTTTGCAGGATCGTGGCATTACCCGGCCGTTAATGGGGTTTGACCCCAAAGCGGCGCTTTCGCGCGAAATGGGGGTGCGGGGTTTGCCAACCAGCTTTCTGCTTAGCGCTGATCAACGCCAAAGCTGGGCCTATGTCGGGCCGCGTGAATGGGATTCGGCACCGATGATTGCCGAAATTCGCAATCTGCTTCGTCTTGCCAAGGTGTCACCAGCACCATCACAGCAAAATAACCAAGATCATTTATTGGTGTAATCGCCAGCAAAAAGGCGGCACGGCAATGCCGCCTGATTGATTTTATGTAATGTCAGGCCTGATTTGCCACGCAGTTAGCCAAGCTCTTTTTCAAGTGCTGGAACGGCATCGAAAAGATCGGCAACTAACCCGTAATCGGCAACTTGGAAAATCGGCGCTTCATCATCTTTGTTGATGGCGACAATCACCTTGCTGTCTTTCATGCCGGCAAGATGCTGAATGGCACCTGAAATGCCAACCGCGATATAAAGATCAGGCGCAACAACCTTGCCGGTCTGGCCAACCTGATAATCATTGGGAACAAAACCGGCATCTACCGCGGCGCGCGATGCACCAACGGCCGCACCAAGCTTGTCGGCGATTTTTTCAAGCATCGCAAAATTGGCACCATCCTGCATGCCGCGTCCACCTGAAATCACGATTGGAGCCGAGGTTAATTCAGGGCGTTCCGAGCTGGATAGCTCTGATTTGACATAGGTTGACAATCCGGCATCAATGGCACCGGCAACTGGCTCGATGGTGGCATTGCCGCCTTCAGCAGCCACCGCTTCAAACGCCGTGCCGCGAACGGTAATCACCTTGATGGCCTCGTTTGATGATACGGTTGAGAGGGCATTGCCAGCATAGATTGGACGCTGGAATGTGTTGGCGTCCTCGATTTTGATAATGTCAGAAATTTGCATCACATCAAGCAGAGCAGCAAGACGCGGCATAACATTTTTGCCGGTTGTTGTTGCCGCGGCCATCATATGTGAATAGCCGCCTGATAGGCTTTGCATCAAAGGCGCAAGATTTTCGGCAAGTCCGTTTTCAAGGGATTTGTCATCGGCCACCAGAACTTTGGCAATGCCGGCAATCGAGGCCGCGGCCTTGGCAACAGTGCCAGTTTGATCACCTGCAACAAGAAGATGCATCTCGCCACCACTCTGGCTGGCGGCGCTGACAGCGTTTAATGTTACTGGACTTAGCTGGCCATTTTCATGGTCACATAGGATTAAAATGCTCATGGCTTAGATTACCTTTGCTT
>JADHOU010000052.1 GCA_016778825.1 Candidatus Puniceispirillum sp.
GCAAGGGCATGTTCTTGACCTTGAAATATTTCTTCAAGCCAAAGGTCACGATCAATTACCCTTATGAAAAAGGCAGCCTGTCACCGCGTTTCCGCGGTGAGCATGCGTTGCGCCGCTATCCGAATGGCGAGGAACGCTGTATCGCCTGCAAGCTATGCGAGGCGGTTTGTCCGGCGCAGGCCATTACCATCGAAGCCGAACCACGCGATGATGGCAGCCGGCGTACCACACGTTATGATATCGACATGACCAAATGTATCTACTGCGGCTTTTGTCAGGAAGCCTGTCCGGTTGATGCGATTGTCGAAGGCCCGAATTTTGAATTTGCCACCGAAACCCGTGAAGAGCTGTATTATGATAAAGACAAGCTTTTGGCGAATGGCGACCGTTGGGAAACCGAAATTGCCCGTAACCTTGCTGCAGACGCGAAATGGCGTTAGGCGGAACGATACGGCGCATCGATGACAAAAGAAAGACAGCCATACAATGATTGAAGCTTTGTTCTTTTACCTGTTTGCCGGGGTGATGCTTGCCAGTGGTTTTATGGTGGTGGTGTCGCGCAACCCTGTCTATTCAGTGTTGTTTCTGATCCTCGCCTTTTTCAATGCGGCGGGCATGTTTGTGCTGATTGGCGCTGAATTTCTGGCGATGCTGCTTGTTATTGTCTATGTCGGTGCGGTGGCGGTTTTATTCCTGTTTGTCGTGATGATGCTAGACATCAATTTTGCTGAAATGCGCGCTGGCTTTCAAAAATATCTTCCCCTTGGGTTGATTGTTGGCGGTATTTTGGTTTTTGAATTGGTTGCGGCAATGTATGGCGATGCCTTTTCCAAGGCCAGCCTGCCAGTCGCATCAGAAATTGCCAACACCACCCAGCTTGGAGGGGTGCTCTATACAAAATATGCCTTTTTATTCCAGATTTCAGGCCTGATCCTGCTGGTGGCGATGATTGGCGCAATTTCATTGACCATGCGCAAACGCGTTGGGGTTCGGCGGCAATCGATTGCCGATCAGAACAGCCGCCGCCGCGAAGATGTGATGGAAATTGTCAAAATGCCGTCGGACAAGACCAAAGCCAAAAACAATTCTGCCGCTGGCAGTGTTGATGATAAATAGGGAGCGACGCAATGTTGGAATTAACGCTAAATCATTATCTGGCTGTATCAGCCATACTGTTTGCGCTTGGTATTTTCGGTATTTTTCTAAACCGGAAAAACGTAATTACCATTTTGATGTCAATCGAATTGATGCTGTTGGCGGTCAATATCAATATGGTCGCTTTTTCGGCCTATAGTGGCAATCTCGAAGGGCAGATTTTCTCGTTGTTTATTTTGACGGTTGCTGCAGCCGAAGCGGCGATTGGTCTTGCTATTCTGGTCGTGTTTTTCCGCAACCGTGGTTCCATCGCGGTTGAAGATGTGAATATTTTGAAGGGATAGGGCAGTCCATGTATTCGCTCATCGTTTTCCTTCCCCTGCTAGGGGCCGTGATTGCAGGCTTGCTAAGCCTTAGCAATCGCGACCGCGCAGCCGAAATTGTCACGGTTTCAGGCCTTTTGCTGTCTTTACTGTTTTCGATTATCGCTTTTGCCAATGTTGCGATTGGTGGACAGCCAGAAACGGTCAATTTGGCGCGGTGGATTTCATCAGGCAGCTTTGTTGCCAATTGGAGCCTGCGGTTTGACACTCTGACCGCGGTCATGCTTATCGTTGTGACCGGCGTTTCCTCGATGGTGCATATTTATTCGATTGGCTATATGTCGCATGATAATGCGCGGGCACGCTTTATGGCGTATCTCAGCCTGTTCACCTTTGCCATGCTGATGTTGATAACGGCTGACAATCTTGTACAGATGTTCTTTGGCTGGGAAGGTGTGGGTGTCGCCTCTTATTTGCTAATCGGTTTTTGGTACAAAAAGGACTCTGCCCATAGCGCGGCAATGAAAGCCTTTGTTGTGAACCGTGTTGGTGACTTTGGGTTTGCACTTGGTATTTTGGCAGTTTATGCGCTGTTTGGTTCGGTTCAGTTTGATGTGATTTTCGCGCAATCCAGCGTGATTGCCGCAACCGATATCAATTTCCTTGGCTATCGCCTTCCAGCGCTTGAAGTTGCTGGTATTTTGTTATTCATCGGCGCGATGGGTAAATCAGCCCAGCTTGGCCTTCATACATGGCTTCCTGATGCGATGGAGGGGCCAACACCTGTCTCTGCCCTAATCCATGCGGCAACGATGGTGACGGCTGGCGTCTTTATGATCTGCCGTTTGTCGCCAATGCTGGAATATGCGCCATTTGCGCTGGATGTCATTACGATTGTCGGTGCCTTGACCGCTATTTTTGCGGCAACGGTTGGCATGACCCAATTTGATATCAAACGTGTCATTGCCTATTCAACTTGCTCGCAGCTTGGCTATATGTTTTTTGCGGCTGGTGTTTCGGCCTATCCGGCAGCAATGTTCCATTTGACAACACATGCGTTTTTCAAAGCGTTGCTGTTTCTTGGCGCGGGTTCGGTTATTCATGCCCTGTCAGATGAGCAGGATCTTCGTAATATGGGCGGGATCTGGAAAAAAGTGCCGGTTACCTATGCGATGATGTGGATTGGCTCATTGGCGCTGGCTGGCTTTCCGTTTTTTGCCGGTTATTATTCAAAAGACATGATCCTCGAAGCCGCCTATGCCGCGCAAAGCGGGGTTGGCAGCATGGCGTTTTGGCTTGGCTGTCTTGCCGCCTTTTTGACAGCTTTCTATAGCTGGCGTTTGCTGATTATGGCGTTTCATGGTGCGCCGCGTGCCAGTGCACAAGTGATGTCACATGTGCATGAGTCACCAAAGGTGATGACCTTGCCATTGCTGGTTTTGGCGATTGGTGCGGTATTTGCCGGTTGGCTTGGCTATGAATTATTTGTCGGCCATGACATGAAACAATTCTGGGGTGCATCAATTTTTATTCTGCCAACAAATACGGCAATGGAAGATGCGCATCATGTGCCAACATGGGTCAAGCTTTTGCCAATTGTGCTGGCATCAAGCGGGGTTGCGCTTGCGGTTCTGTTCTATGCTTACTGGACCTCGATGCCAGCGCGGATTGCAGCGATCTTTCGCCCGATTTATCTGCTGTTCTACAATAAATGGTATTTTG
Source organism: Candidatus Puniceispirillum sp. (assembly GCA_016778825.1). Lineage (GTDB taxonomy): Bacteria > Pseudomonadota > Alphaproteobacteria > Puniceispirillales > Puniceispirillaceae > UBA3439. The sequence continues at coordinate 3,141 of JADHOU010000052.1, forward strand.
ATGAGCTGTATGACACGATCTTTGTTCGCCCTGCGGTGCGGTTTGGTGCCTATTTATGGCAGCGCGGTGATCGCGACACGATTGACGGCTTTGGCCCTGACGGCATGTCGGCATTCATCTACCGCCTGTCGGGGATGTGTTCGCGGGTGCAAACCGGCTTTGTGTTCCATTACGCCTTTGCCATGCTGATTGGCGTTGTCGTTCTGGTTAGCTGGTATTATTTACGCTTTAAAGGGGCTTAGGCGATGATTGATAATTGGCCGATCTTATCTATTGTCACCTTCCTGCCGCTGGCTGGCGTGTTGTTCTTGCTATTGATCAAGGGTGATGAAAAGGCTTTGGCGCAGAATTCGCGTTTTGTTGCGATGTGGGTTTCAGGCTTTACCTTTTTGGTCTCATTACCATTGCTGATTGGGTTTGATAGCAGCTTAACCGGTTATCAATTCGAAGAAAAAGGCGTTTGGCTTGCTGGTACTGGCATTGGCTATCATATGGGTGTTGACGGCATTTCAATGCCGTTTGTTTTGCTAAGCACGCTTTTGACACCCTTGTCGATTTTGGCAAGCTGGCGCGCCATTACGCATCGTGTTCGTGAATATATGATCGCGTTTTTGGTGCTTGAAACCATGATGATCGGCATGTTTGTCTCGCTCGACATGTTGATGTTCTATCTGTTTTTCGAGGCGGTTCTGATCCCGATGTTTCTGATCATTGGTATCTGGGGCGGGCCACGCCGCGTTTATGCCGCGTTCAAATTCTTCTTATATACGCTTCTTGGTTCGGTGCTGATGTTGGTTTGTATGCTGGCGATGTATATCGATGCTGGCACCACTGACATTCCGGCGCTGACCGCGCATCAATTTGCCGAGCCAATGCAGACATGGCTGTTCCTCGGCTTCCTCGCGTCATTCGCGGTAAAAGTGCCAATGTGGCCTGTTCATACATGGCTTCCCGACGCGCATGTCGAGGCACCAACAGCAGGATCGATGATTCTGGCAGGTGTTTTGTTGAAAATGGGCGGCTATGGATTTTTGCGCTTTTCATTGCCGATGTTCCCGCTGGCATCTGAGTTTTTCGCGCCTTTGATCTTTACGCTATCAATCATTGCGGTGATTTACACATCGCTGGTGGCGCTGGCACAGTCAGATATGAAAAAGATGATTGCCTATTCATCGGTTGCGCATATGGGGTTTGTGACGATTGGCATTTTCACCATGACCGAACAGGGCATTGCCGGTGCGATGTTCCAGATGATCAGCCATGGCTTGGTTTCAGCCGCCTTGTTCTTTAGCGTTGGCGTTGTCTATGACCGGCTCCATACGCGTGAAATCAGCGCCTATGGCGGTGTGGCGGCGGTAATGCCGCGTTATGCCGTGTTTTTCATGTTTATGATGCTGGCATCGGTTGGCCTACCCGGAACAAGTGGGTTTGTTGGCGAAATGCTGGTGCTGGTTGGCGCATGGCATGCCAGCAGTTGGGTTGCCTTCTTTACCGCCACCGGACTTGTTCTTGGCGCAACCTATATGCTTTGGCTTTATCGGCGCGTTATGTTTGGCGCCATTGTCAATGATCAGGTCAAGGCGATGGAACCGATGCAGATGCGCGAATTTTCGATTTTTCTGCCATTAACCTTTCTGGTGTTGCTGTTCGGGGTTTATCCGATGGCGCTTCTCGATGTGATGGCCGTGTCGATCCAGTTTGTGCTGGATGGTCTGTCGGCAAGTGGTTTGTCATTACTGGCAGCAAATTGAGGGTTTCTGAGGACATAAAATGATTTTTGATCTAGCTGATATCCTGCCTGCCTTGCCTGAAATGATTCTGGCGACCTTGGCGCTTGTTCTGGTTCTCGTCGCAGCCTATGGCGGCGAGGGAGCCGAAAATGCAAAGCGTGTCACACGCATCGCCCTTGGCGGTATTGTGCTGGCATTGATATTGATTTGGTCGGGAACGGCGGCTGATCAAACCGCCTTTGGCGGCATGTTCAAGGCTGACAGCTTTGCCATCTATATGAAAATTCTGGTTCTTCTTGGCACTTTTGGCGCGCTGTATATGTCAATTACGCCGCTTGCCAAGGATGATATCAACAAGCCTGAATTTGCGCTTCTTGTTATACTGGCACTTGTTGGCATGATGTTGATGATTTCAGCCAATGATCTGATGTCGCTGTACATGGCGGTTGAGTTACAGTCACTGCCGCTTTATGTGGTGGCGGCGATGCGCACCAATTCGTTGCGCTCATCCGAGGCTGGATTGAAATATTTTCTGCTTGGTGCCTTGTCATCAGGCATGCTTCTTTATGGCGCGTCGTTGGTCTATGGCTTTGCTGGCACCACCAGCTTTTCCGGCATCGCCGCGGCAGTATCGGCCGATCAATTACCAGTGGCCTTTATCGTTGGCATGGTTTTTATGGTGTCGGGCATCGCGTTTAAGATTTCGGCCGCGCCATTCCATATGTGGACACCTGATGTTTATGAAGGTTCGCCAAGTCCGGTAACAGCATTGTTTGCAATTGCACCAAAAGTGGCTGCAATGGCGCTGATGATGCGGCTGACCTATGGTGCCTTTGGCGCGATTGAGGTCGAATGGTCACAGGTTTTGGTTGCCTTGTCGATTGCATCAATGGTCGTTGGTGCGCTTGGTGCGATTATGCAGCGCGATATCAAACGCATGATGGCCTATTCATCGATTGCCCATATGGGATATGCGCTTGCCGGATTGGCTGCCGGCAGCCATCAAGGCGCGCTAGGCGTGATGATTTACATGACCGGTTATATTTTTATGGGCGCCGGCAGTTTCTCGATTATTCTGCTGATGCGGCGTGACGGGCAATCTGCAACACGGATTGCCGATTTGCAGGGTCTGTCACGAACCCATCCGATGCTGGCGCTTGGCCTGATGATCATGATGTTTTCAATGGCTGGTATTCCGCCTTTGGCTGGTTTCTTTGGGAAATGGTATGTGTTTTTGGCGACGGTCAATGCTGGGCTTGTGCCGCTTGCCGTTATTGGTGTTGTGATGAGCGTGGTTGGTGCCTTCTATTATTTGCGGATCATCAAGATCATGTATTTCGAAGAAACTGACGATCCGCTTGATACCGATATGCCGACTGCTAACAAAATGGTTCTTGGTGTGTCGATTGGCGTTATTTTGCTGTTTTTCCTCGGGCTTAGCCCTTTGCTCGAAGCGGCAAATGTGGCGGCAACAGCCCTGATGACCCAGCTTTAGGCCCTTATGACAGAACCGCTCAATTGGTCGATTACAACAGAACAAAGCGCAACATCAACATCTGATCTTGCCAAACAAGCGGCAGCCGATGGCGCGCCGTCGGGACATGCGTTTCTGGCCATTGAACAGACTGCAGGGCGTGGGCGGCATGGCCGTCATTGGGACTCGCAAAAAGGCGGTATGTATCTATCGGTTTTGCTTCGCCCCAGCCTGCCAATTACCCAGTGGTTTGCTTTGTCATTTGCCGCGTCTCTGGCTGTTTTAGAGGCGGTGCGTGCCCAGCTCGCCACGCATTTATCGCCAACTGAAATGCCGCAAACGGGTTTAAAATGGCCAAATGACGTGATTGTCGCTGGCGGCAAGATTTCGGGTATCCTGCTTGAGGTTGAGGGCAAGGTGTTGATTGTTGGAAGCGGGATTAATATCGCGCCAGTTGGTCAGATGGAGTCGCAGAATATCGCACCGATTGCGCTTGCTGATATCTGGCCTGATGGTGCTGGCGATTTGCCACAACCTTATGATCTTGCTACCGCCTATCTTGACCGGCTGGCATTCTGGTATGATCGATTCTGCCAATCGGGTTTTGGCCCAATTCGTGATGCATGGCTGGAAAATGCGCTGTTTTTGGGTCAGCGCGTTGCGGTTCAGTGCGACACAAAGGCGATTTCAGGGGTTTTCCACGATCTTGGCATGGACGGCACGATGCTTTTGCTTGATGATTCAGGTCAGAAAGGCCATATCACTACAGGTGATGTAAAACTTTTGGGCAGTTAACCAATGCTTTTGGCAGTAGATTGCGGCAATACCAATATTGTATTTGCCCTTTATGATGGCGATATCCAGCGGGCAAATTGGCGGATTAGTACCGATCCCAAGCGCAGCGCGGATGAATATCTTGTCTGGTTAGCCCAGCTGGTGAGTCTCAACTCACTGGTAGTTGATGATGTAACCGACATGATCATTGCCAGTGTTGTGCCTGAGGTGCAGCCAAAATTAATCAATCTGGCATCGCATGGTTTTGGCATTGTGCCGCAGGTCGTTGGTGACAGCGGCATTGATCTTGGCATTGATATTCATATTGACCGGCCCGATCAGGCTGGTGCTGACCGTCTTGTCAATGCCGTGGCGGCGCGTGATTTTCATGATTTGCCAGCGATTATTCTCGATTTCGGCACGGCAACAACATTCGACCTGATCGGCAAGGGCGGTGCCTATCAAGGCGGCATTATCGCGCCCGGAGTCAATTTGTCGGTTGAGGCTCTCTATATGGCGGCGGCGCGTTTGCCGCGTCTTGCGGTTGAACCTTGGGCGGCTGATATGCCGGTTTTGGGAAAAGATACGGTTAGCGCCATGCAGTCGGGGATTTTTTGGGGATATGTCAGCATGGTCGAAGGATTAATTGGGCGGTTGCGCCGTGATCATGGTAAGGATCTACCTGCCATTGCCACTGGCGGTCTCGCACCGTTATTCGCCGAACATGTCAAAGCGATCTCAATCGTTGATCCCGATCTTACCCTGAAAGGGTTGGTTCGCATCCACGCCCAAAATAAGACTGAACCCAAATAAAATTGAACCAAAACCAAACTTGTTACATAAAAGTAAGGCCTTGTTTATGAATTATGCAAAAGATGATCTGCTGTTTGCGCCATTAGGCGGATCTGGCCAGATTGGCATGAATGTCAATCTTTACCATTATCAAGACAGCTGGATCATGGTTGATCTTGGCATTTCCTTTCCCGATGAAAGCACCCCAGGTATTGATGTTATTCTTCCTGATTTGAAATTCATTGCCGACCGGCGCGATAAATTGGCTGGTCTGGTGCTGACCCATGGCCATGAGGATCATCTAGGCGCAATCCCCTATCTGTGGAGCCAACTTGGTTGCCCAATCTATGGCAGCGCCTTTACCCTCGCGCTATTGCGGCGCAAGCTTGCCGAGTCACGCGGTGATTTTGACATAAAGCTTCATGAAATTGGCATGAATGCGCCGTTTAAACTTGGTGCGTTTGAAATTGAAATGGTGGCATTAAACCATTCGATTCCGGATCCGGCAGCGCTTGCCATCCGCACCGATGCTGGCACCATTTTTCATACAGGTGACTGGAAATTCGACAAAACCCCGGTTTTGGGTACCGATACTGACACCCAGCGTCTTGCCGCCATTGGTGATGAAGGGGTCATGGCACTTGTCGGGGACTCGACCAATGCCATGGTCGAGGGGCGCACCGGATCTGAAAGTGACGCCAAGGCGGGGTTAACAGCCGCCATTGCCAAAGCAACCGGACGGGTGGCCATTACCTGTTTTGCCAGCAATGTCGCGCGGATC
>JADHOU010000053.1 GCA_016778825.1 Candidatus Puniceispirillum sp.
TCATCAAACATGGTGCCAAGCTATTATTTGCCTATGCCGAAGCGACCGTTCCCAAAGTGACCTTGATCACCCGCAAGGCCTATGGCGGTGCCTATGATGTGATGAGTTCAAAACATCTTCGCGGCGATGCAAATTACGCATGGCCAACCGCCGAAATTGCTGTGATGGGAGCAAAAGGTGCGGTTGAAATTCTCTATCGATCCGAGCTTGGCGATGCTGAAAAAATTGCAGCGCGTACGGCTGATTATGAAACGCGGTTTGCCAATCCCTTTATCGCGGCTGAACGTGGTTTTGTTGACGATGTTATCATTCCGCAGAACAGCCGGTTTCGCATCATTCAGGCTTTTGAAAAACTGCGCGGCAAACGCCAGCAAAATCCTGCCAAGAAATTTGGCAATATTCCGCTTTAACCTGTGGTTGATTGCCGCGCAATTCGTTTAGAAAGTTCGCCATGTTTAAAAAAATCCTGATTGCTAATCGTGGCGAGATCGCCTGCCGGATCATCCATACAGCCCGCAAAATGGGCATTGCCACTGTTGCTGTCTATTCCGATGCTGATCGGGCAGCCAAACATGTGCAGCTTGCCGATGAAGCCATCGCTCTTGGCGGCATGACCGCACAAGACAGCTATCTTCAGGCCGATAAGATTATCGCTGCCTGCCACGAAACCAGCGCGCAGGCGGTGCATCCGGGCTATGGATTTCTGTCCGAACAAGCCGGTTTTGCGACTGCGCTTGAGACAGCCGATATTGCCTTTATCGGGCCGCCAGCCAATGCGATTGCAGCAATGGGCGACAAGATCGAATCCAAAAAACTGGCCAGGGCGGCCGGTGTTGGCACCGTCCCCGGCCATATCGGGGTGATCGCAACCGCCGAAGAAGCGGTCAAGATTGCCGATGAAATCGGCTATCCGGTAATGATCAAGGCAAGCGCTGGCGGTGGCGGCAAAGGCATGCGGATAGCCCATTCATCTGGTGAAGTGGCTGAGGGCTATGCCACCGCCATGCGTGAAGCCGCATCCAGCTTTGGTGATGATCGTGTGTTTATCGAAAAATTCATCACCAGCCCACGCCATATCGAAATTCAAATTCTGGCCGATAAATCCGGCAATTGCATCCATTTGAATGAGCGCGAATGTTCGATCCAGCGCCGCAACCAAAAAATCATCGAAGAAGCACCATCGCCTTTTCTGGATGATGCCACCCGTCAGGCAATGGGTGCCGAAGCGATTCGGCTTGCCGCGGCGGTTGGCTATTACAGTGCCGGTACGGTCGAATTTATTGTTGATGGTGATCGCAATTTCTATTTTCTGGAAATGAATACCCGCCTTCAGGTCGAACATCCGGTAACCGAAATGATCACCGGCCTTGATCTTGTCGAAGAAATGATCACGATCGCCGCCGGTAAAACCCTTCGCCACAAACAAAGCGATATCGGCATTCATGGCTGGGCGATGGAAAGCCGGCTTTATGCCGAGGATCCCTATCGTAATTTCATGCCAGCCATTGGCCGGTTATCGCTTTATCGCCCGCCTGCCGAACAAACGCATGATGATGGCACGATCACCCGCAATGATACTGGTGTTGGCGAAGGCGATGTTATCTCAATCTATTATGATCCGATGATTGCCAAATTATGCAGCTGGGGGCGTGACCGCAACGCCGCCATTGGTCGCATGCAAACCGCGCTTGATGCGTTTACCATGCGCGGGATCGGGCATAATATTCCGTTTCTATCAGCCGTGATGGAACATGACCGCTTTATCAGCGGAAACATCACTACCGCATTCATTGATGAAGAATATCAAGACGGGTTTCGCGGCGTCACCGCTTCGCCTGCCCGCAAACGCCATTTTGGCATGATCATGGCGGCGGCGGCCTGTGACGAGATGCACCGGCTTGCCAGTCTTGAAACCGCCCCGACACATCCCCGCTATGATGATAATTCAAACCGTCAGATCGTGCAATTTGCCAATGCCGACACCGGCGCGCATGACGCGGAGGAAGATCTTGAGATTGGCATCATCAGGGCAGATGATGGCAGTTTTAACATCACCGCACCGCCAGAGGCCGAAACCAATATTCATCTGGTTTTTGACCGCGACCCAAGCCATCCGCGCCTGCATATTTTGCTGACCGAAGACGGCGAAACAAGTGAATATTTATGTGAATTATGGCGACAGAAAGATCGCTGGCATCTCTATTATCGGGGAATCAGCCTTTGTGCGCATGTCCGAGCGCCGCATATTGCCGCGCTTGCCCATCACATGAAACCGGTTGAGCGGCCTGACACATCCAATATGCTGCTTTGCCCGATGCCCGGAAGCCTGATTAAATTATTTGTTGCCGAAGGTGAACTTGTCGAGGCTGGTCAAACGCTATGTATTGTTGAAGCGATGAAAATGGAAAATGCGCTGATCGCCGAAAAACGTTGCAAAATCGAAAAGCTGTTTTCAGGCGAAGGCGATATCCTGAGCGTCGATGCTACCATCATGACCTTTGCCGCCGCCGATTAAAATGGTTTCAAAAGATTGGGCGCATCAAAAATCGGGCGCATCAAAAATCGGGCTGGCAAAAATATCTAATCAGCTAGAAAATCTGGTTGGCAAGCCGTGCCGCCACCCGCATGCCAGCGAGTGAAATTTCACTCGCTGCAACAACATCACCAAGACTGCTTGCCATTGCGGGGCCAACCAGTAACAGCGTTGCAATCGCCTGACCTTTGGGATCAATCACTTCATTTTGGTGATTCACCCGAAGCCCCTGTCCAAACGCATCGGGCAGGCCAATGCCATCTGCCACAAGATTGGCAAGAAGCGGGTCATGCCCAACACCGGTGCAATTAATCACATGATCAACAGCGAGGTGGCGTGCGCCAGTTTTGGCATCATGTAACTCCAGCCGCAAAGACGCATCATCACCAGCCATTTTCAGATGAATAGCAGCAAGTCTGGCATGGCAGATTTCAAGAATGCCAGTTTGCTGTAACCGGTTTGCCGCAGCCATCGTTTGCGGTGCTGACCGATAGCGATAGCGCGACCATAGCCAGCCAAGCCGCCGCATCAGCCGTCGTCGGTCAAGATCGCTTAAGGCTTGCCATTGTTGGTTGATATCAATGCGCAATTCTTCAAATGCTTGCTGCCAAACGGGATCTTCGGGTGGCAAATCGGGAAGATAGCCTCGAAATTGGCGCAAGATTTTTGATGGACGCGGCGCCTCTGGCCATGATGGCGGTGCCTGTTTCACCCAATCGGCCTGTTCGGGTGGCAAGCTGCCATGCGGTGCTAGCAAAAAAATTTGCCCTTGATGGTGGCGCCGGGCCAAGGCAGTGACGGCATCAAGCGCGGTTAGTCCACCGCCAATAATGGCAAGGCGTGATTGCGCAGGGATATGATCAAGCCAACAACCATTCCACGGATTTTGCACAAGCCGGTTTTCCAGTTCGGGCAATTGCAACTTTTCGCCATGGATCGGGCATGGCCATTGCGGCGGCGGATTACCCGTTGCCAACAGCACCAGATCAGCCTTGATCAAACGCCCGTCTGAACATTCGGCCTGCCAGCCGCCTTGATCCATCCTGCCAAGCTTTGTGACAATTTGCGGATAATGGGTGATGGCATTATCTTGCTCGCCAGCACCAGCCAAGACGGCATCAACACAGCTTGCCACATAGCGTCCAAAATCGCGGCGGCGGTAAAATATGCCGCTGCGGCGCACCGCGTCTTTGTCATCTTTGATATGGGTTTCGGCCCAATTGCCGAAATCATCACGCCGGTCAGGCCATATCCACATCAGATTGGCGCGCACATTCAAACGAAAATCATCATCATCACAACCATAGGCATTGCCCCTGCCAAGCTGGCCCGGCCCAACGATTGTGATTTGTGATGGCTTGATGCCCGCCTCGACAAGATGAATCACATTTGCCGCGGCGGCAAAGCCACTGCCAATTATCAGAACTTTTTGATCTGTCACGGCCAAGTCCCTTTATTGCCTTTCAGCCTGATATCGGCGTGATCAGATCATTTCATCGCTTCGGTCATCGGTTTCGCCAAACCGTTTCAGAATCGCTGGTCTTGTTCCCTCATAGACCTTGTCAAGCGAGGCCGAAATGCGGGCATTTTCACGTTCGAACAGGCTGTTGCCGTCAAGATCACTTTCTACAATGAAAGGGCCGAAATTTTCAACATCAAGAACCCACATAGCTTGAGCCAGTCCAAGTTCTTTTTTCCAATGAAGATTGCTAACCTGTTTGACACCACGCCCCAAAAGCGCACCCGTGCCATAGCCAACCGTGGTCAGATAAATTGCACCATGCGGAACGAAATGTTCGCGGTAATCCTTGGAACTCATGCCGCCTTTGCCAATGATCAATTTGGCACCTGATGCGTCCAGCCATGGGCCAATCCATTTGGAAAAGCGAAACGACGCCGTTGCAGTTACCGCGCCAAGATCAAAGCTGCCATCATCATGCTGGGTGGCGGCTGGCGAACAGTGAAAATTGGCAGCACTATCGGCAGGTAAATCCATTGGCATGGCAATGCCATCTTCAAGAACGCGTTTATAAACACCTTCGCGCGCCGTATAGACCGTGCCATCAAGATAAACAATATCGCCAATGCGAAGATCGGCAAGCGCTTCGGCCGTTGGGTTTGCGCTTAGACGAATTTTGCGCAGTTTATTGTCTTTTACCATTCGACTGTCTCCCGCCGCTGATAGTCGGTGAACCAAGCCGGATCTGTTCGGAATTCAACGCGCCCATCATCATAAATCCGCGCCACCGCACGGCGTGATGACAAACAAAACGCATGAACACTCATCTGCATGCCACCCGTATGGCAATAACCAACCTCGATATTGCAATCAATTACCATGGATTTGCCAACAAATCCCATCGCGCCCATGCCGATATTATTTCCCAATTCTTTGAATTCATCTTCAAGCGCAGCAATTTTCGGATCGGGATTGCGATCGCCAACCATGCGAAGACAGGCAGCGCGTTTTCCAAGAACCATACAGGTATCTTTCGACCCGCCTAGACCAATGCCAATAATCGCCGGCTGGCAGGCAAGGCCGCGCTTGCCAAAAGCGACAAGCGAATCAAGATAAAACCGTTTAATGCCCTCAATCCCGTCACTTGGAAACAGCATCCGGTAATCAGTGCCGAAAAGACCGCCTTTATGAACCGTGACAAGGTCAATCCAATTGCCATCAGGTTCAAAACCATATTCGATTTCCGGTGCCCCAATGCCAACATTATTATCATGATCGGTTCGCCATAGCGGGTGAACGCGGTTCGGGCGAAGTGGCACTGATTTGGTGGCATTTGCCGTCGCACGGCGCAACGCCGCCTCAAGCGCGATTGGCCCGCCATCAATCTGCGCCTCATTGCCCATTTTCACATACCATCTAGGACAGCCAGTATCACCACACATAGCGCGGCGATCTTCCTTGGCAGCGACATAATTTTCTAACATCGCCTCAAGAACAAAGCTGGACAGATCACCATCTTCGTCATTAGCCGCCTTTTGCAAACCGGTTAGATAATCATCCGGAATTTCAATCGCCGCTTTTGCCATCAGGCTTTCGGCGGTTTTTTGAATCACCTCAATATTGATCATTGCGCAGCCTCCACCAGCGTCTCAGCCTCATCGGCCCCAAGCAGTGATTCACCGGGTTTGACAATGGTGAATTTCACCGTCTTGCGGTTTACTTCAATGCCCTTATCGCCCGACGTGGCAATAGTAAAATAAGAATCATCAAGCGAGCCAGCATCGGGGAAATCTTCGCGGAAATGCGCCCCGCGTGAATTTTCGCGCGACAGGCCAGCTTTGGCAATCACTTCGGATGTATCGATCAGGCTTTGCAGGCTTAGCCAATCATGCCATGACAGATTAAACGCCAGATTATCAGCCGAAACACCAACATTTTCCATGTCAGTTTTCAAGGACGCAATCTTTTCAATGCCGCGCTTTAATCCAGCCGCATCGCGCATCACTCCAACATCGTCCCACATGGCATCCATCAGGCGGACACGAAGTTCTTGAACATTCCCAGGCTTGGCCGAAAATGGAATGATTGCGCGCGCCAATTCTTGGTCAAGAATGGTTTCATCCGGATCATGGAGCGCGCCCATTTTCTGGGCATCGGCCGCCATCACATCGCCAGCGATACCGCCATATACGGTGGAATTCGCAACGCCATTGCCGCCAAGCCGATTTGACCCATGCGCCCCACCAGCATCTTCGCCAGCCACATAAAGACCGGCAAGGCTAGTGCGGGTTTCAACATCAACCACAACCCCGCCCATCAGATAATGCGCGGTCGGCACAACCTCGACAAGACCAGCGGCAAGATCAAAGCCGCTATCGGCGCAGCGTTTCACCATGCCTTGAAATTTCTTGGCAACATTTTCTGGGCCAAGATGCGCCATCGAAATATAAACCCCGCCATAGGGTGATGTGCGGCCTTGGCGCATTTCTTCATAAATGGCACGGCTGACGATATCGCGCGTTGCGCGTTCACCGGCATCATCATAATTGAACATGAAACGTTCATTTTTACCATTTATCAAATGGCCGCCAGCACCCCGAAGCCCCTCTTCAAGAACTGTTCCGGTCATTTTGGTTTCGTCACCCGCCATCAAACCAGTTGGGTGAAACTGCACCATTTCCATATCGCGAAGCCCAAGCCCGCGGCGCAAAGCCATCGACAGACCATCCATGCTCTTATCACCTGACGGGGTGTGATATTTATACATTGTCGGGCCGCCGCCAGTTGCCATCAAAACGGTTTTGGCACGAACCATCCGGAATGTGCCGCGGCGCATATCAATGAATAAAACACCCGCAAGCGCGCTGCCATCACGCGACGGAATCAGGCCGATTGCCCGATGTTCCTGCAATTTTTCGATTGGCCGTGACAACACCTGTTCCATCAAACGGCTAATGATTTCAATGCCGGTCAGATCGCCCTTGTGCGCGGTGCGGTCAAAGGTTTGACCAGCAAAGGCTTTTTGATGAAGCGTGCCGTCAGGATTTCGATCGAAAAAACAGCCAATTTCATTTTCCAGCTCATGGATTCGTGTTACCGCCTCGGTCACAAGCTTCCATGCCATATCCTGATCGGGAAGCCATTTGCCGCCAATGATCGTGTCCATAAAATGCCGCTCAACCGAATCTTGCGGATTCAGTGCCACATTATAACCGCCTTGAACCATGCGCGTGCAGCCCGATTTTCCAATCAGCCCTTTTACCGCAATGGTGACTTTTTGATCTGGTGCCGCTTTTTGCGCGTGAAGGGCGGCAAACAATCCAGCGCCGCCAGTTCCCAAAATCAGAATATCAGTATCATGTCGTTCAATGATTGGTTTCATCGGATTAAATCGCTTTCAAAAAGAATAACGTCGACACCAGAAAGGCAAATGCCACCGCCAGTGCCGCCATTGTTTTCTGATGCGGGCTCCATGGCAGAAATTCCAGTGCCATCAGCCGAAGCCCACCAAATAGATGCGCTGCCAGCAAAAACACCAAACCATATTCGGCCAGTTTCACAATGGTCAAATCGGTAAAACGCAAAAACCCGTCAAGACGCGCCGGTGCTGAAATGGCCAATGACAGCATATAAAAATGGAGTGGCAAAAACAGCGCCAGACCAAGCCCCGATAAACGGTGAAGCAAAAAGGCAAACCATAATGGATGCGCGCGATGCGGCCGGATCATAGCCCAGCTCCCGCAAAGGTAACAGCATAGACAGCCTTTGCCCCTAGCCCGAACAAAAGGGCAAAAACCGCCCAGCTAAAAAGCTGGAGGGCGCGCCCCTTCAGGCCAAACCATTCAAAACTAATCACCCGCAACCCGATGGCACCATGAATCGAAACGGCAACAACAAAGCTGCCATAAAACAAAAACCACGCAACCGAGCCTTGTGTCCGCGCTAGAATTTCGTCAACGGTCAAACCGCCCTGAACAGCATAGATCATCACCGCAATATGCCCAATCACGAGCGGCGCCATTACCAGCGCCGTCAAGCGCTGTAACATATATAAACGAAGATCAAGCATCTAGCGGCTCCGGCGGAAAAGGGCTTTTGTCGTTTCGCGCTTCAATCCGGCAATCGACAAGGTTGGGTTCAATTCATTCGGGCAATATTGCACACAGCCTTGCTGGGAATGGCAATTATGACAGCCGCCATTTGACCCAACAGCGGCAAGCCGCACATCTTGCCCATCATCACGGATGTCATTTACCAGAGACCATGACCGGTTCAACGCTGCCGGTCCAAAATAATCGGGGTTGGATTCAACCACGTCACAAGCCGCATAACAGACCGCGCAATTGATACATTCAATCGCCTCGCTGGCGGCAATTCGCATTGGATCATCAGGGGTGATGGCTGCCATCGGGTCATGGCGTGTTTTGCTTGGGTGAAACACCGCTTCAGCCGCAACCCATTTTTCAAAGAATGGATCCATATCGGTTGCCAAATCTTTGATCACCGGCAAATTACGAAGCGGCGCAACCTCAAGCTGATCATCTGCAACGACCTTGCTGACATGTGTTCGGCACGTCCAGCGCGGCGATCCATTGACCATCATCGCACAAGATCCGCACATGCCAACGCGGCAAGCAAACCGGTAAGATAAAGTGGGGTCAATATGCTGTTGGACATAGGCCA
>JADHOU010000054.1 GCA_016778825.1 Candidatus Puniceispirillum sp.
AATGCACCAAGGATGTGGCGCACAGGTTGCATCTGTCCCCAAGGCTCGTTGTACGCGAGGTTGAGTGAGAGATTGACACCACGCCGTAGATGGTCAAAGGCAGCAGTAAAGTCAGACGCTTCACCTCGGGCCTTGGCGAGGAACTGTTTACGGTATTCGATTTCACCATCCAGAACAGCAGCATTAACCAAATGAATACACGGGCCATCGCTTGGGTCCTGATACATCAAGTTATTGTGCAGCACACGGCCAGCAAGTGCTGGGTTTTTGAGCGCTTCATAAAAGAGAGCCTGTTCTGCTTCTGCCTCTGCGACCATGCCCTTGGAGGCATAGGCTACACCACGAGCATAGTGTTGTGTTACGATAGTGGAAGCGAACACCTCCTTATCAGAGAAGGTCGGTTCAGCAATTATATCATCCCACATACCGAATCGAATCATGACGTGGAATGGCATGGCGACATAGGACTCAAGGAAAATTGCGCCCATTGGTATGATTCCAGCAAGCATGAATTGTACGCCTGAATTCTTGTCACCTGCAGGATTTGCAGCAGCAGCTTTTCGAGCGTATTTCATAGCGGTTTCATACTGGCCTTCAAACATGGCACACCAGACCACAAAGTGGTGGTTGTGCATTCTATAAAATTTGTAAAACTGTGACTCGTTGCCAGTGTGTTTGACGTATTTATCATCAGCTGCTACGGCAGCTATGTTACAGTCCACAGCCTCTTTCCATTGCCCAACCCAAGCATCTATATGAGAGGGCATGTGTACAAGGTGCCCCATGCCAGGCATGGCCGTGCGTAGCAAATCAGCTGCAGGTAGAGCTCGTTCTGGAAATGGAGACAGCTCCAAGCAGTGACAATACAAGTGGCTCAGTGCAATGTGTTCCTTTGCGCCGTCAATGTTTTCAAAGGCATCTTCCATAACTTGAACACAAGTTAGTGTGTTGTCATCCGCCGGAGTAATTTCACCGGTCTCAGTGTTCTTGTCCCACAGTTGCCATGCTTTGAGGTTCATAAGGGCTTCTACATAAATTGCAGCAACGTCCAAGTTGCCTTTATATTTCTTGTAAAGAGGGGCCATTGCTGCTGCAAACGCAGCATTAAGCTCTGGGGTGTTACCCATGTTAAGCACTGATGGGTCAGCTGCGTCACGTGCTTCCTCAGAATGACGCTCGGCTAATGCATCGATAAGGTCTTGTTCTAATTCTGTACAACCCGCTTTGAGGGCGACCGCTTGCTGAATTGCATCGAATCCCGAACCCAAGCCAGGCGTCCAGTTGTAGTTTGAAGAGACACAATATGCGATACCCCAATATGCCATTGCGCAGTTCGAGTCGAGTTCGGCCACCTTCATGTAACAAGCAATTGCTTGTTCGTGGTTAAAATTCAACATATGCCCGAAGCCTTCAACAAACATTTTCCGGGCATCTTCATTTGCGCAAGTAATTGTTGCAGCGAATGAATAGTTTGAAGCTTTTCCAAAATCATAATTTGCAGGTGCGAGAGACATCTGAACTTCCCCTATCAATTTTTTTATGGACGTAATATACACTGTACAGACCAAACGGTACACTACAAGCAGTAAATAGGCTTGAAGAGATTGTCAACGTGCACTGTATATTGCATGAACCGATGAATAGTGTGCTGGCCTCCAATAGGGGCTCAGGAAATAAAATTTTTAAGGATACAATTAAAATTAAGTAATCATAGATATCGAAATGGTGGTTTGAAAAATGGGGAAAATACGACGCAACCTGGCAGGATTGATTTTTACCGCGCTGGGTATCATATTTTTATATCTAGATATGGCGCCAACCATGGATCACTTGGGTCATGGTGAGCATATGAGCAATGAAACAACGGCTCACAGTGTTAAACTACTGGGCATTGGAGAAATGACTTGGATGTGGTTTACAATGGCATTGGTACATTTCTTTTTAAATGATCAAGGGTGCAAGCATTGTGCAGCCAGGGAATAGAAGAGCCTAGCGACACTTTTTCTAGTAAACTTTGAACTGGTATATCATGGATATAATTTCAGAAAATATGTCTCATGGTGGTGTGCAGGGTGTATATAAACACGTTGCCAAAACCACCCAATGTGAAATGACATTTGCAGTTTTTATGCCACCAAGCAAAAAAACTCCTTCTCCAGTTTTATGGTATCTATCAGGACTTACTTGTAACCACTCTAATGTTATGGAGAAAGGCGGATATAGGCGCCTCGCAGCAGAGCTTGGAATTGCCATCGTATGTCCGGACACCAGCCCACGCGGAGAAAGTGTCCCTGACGAGAAAGACAATTGGCAATTTGGTTTAGGTGCTGGATTTTACTTAGATGCTACTGAGCTCCCATTTGCAGTGAACTACAACATGTCTTCATACATATTAGATGAGTTAACAGAATTAATTGATGACAAATTTGACGTTGATATGAACAGGCAAGGAATTTTTGGACACTCAATGGGAGGTCACGGTGCACTCACTATGGCGCTGAAAAACCCACAACGATTCAGAAGTTGTTCGGCTTTTGCTCCAATTTCTCAACCAACCACTGCAGATTGGTCAATGCCAGCATTTCAAAAGTATCTGGGACAAAAAAGTGATGAGTGGCGAAAATATGATGCAGTCTCCCTGATTGAGGACGGTAATTTCTTTCCAAAACTTTTTGTTGATCAGGGCGAAGCCGACAGCTTTCTTAAGGAGGGTTTAAGGCCTTGGTTATTGGTTGAGGCTTGTGAAAAAGCAGGTATAGAAATCGAATTACGAATGCACAAAAATTATGATCACTCATATTTTTTTATTTCAACTTTCATGGAGGATCATTTGCGCTGGCATTTCTCGCATCTGTAAGATGCGAACCTTTCCCAAAGTTGATATTCTCAGTTGTCAACGCACCTTAAAATCCGATGTCATTAAAGGGTCGCACATCGGTCACACCTCATTTACGCACGCTTAGACAAAATGGCATAAATCAGCTGAGTTAGCATAAATCATTCTGAGGTTGCGACCGATAATAAGGTGTTGATGTAATTGCTGATTTTACTTTGGAAAATGTTAGCGGCGGAGTGGTTCTAATCCCAGATACACGGACTGTGATAAAAAGCAAAGCCTTGAAAGCCTCTGTTTATTCGCTTAAATCTAATTTATGAAACAACACGACATAACACCGCCTAAATCCGTTGAAAGCACGTCAAATCATCAACGCCACGTGTCGACGAGAAAGCTTGGCTGGGTCATCGCCACGGCTCTGTTATTTCTGGTGCTCGCGGTTGGTGTATTTTTGATTTCCGACCAAATTGCCAAAAAAACTACGATTGGCATTCCGCAGTTTCAAGATAATCACATCGAGCTAATTGATCAAAACGGCATTGTGCGAAATGAAGATGATTTTGCCGATCGGCCAATTGCGCTGTTTTTTGGCTTTACCTATTGTCCGGATGTTTGCCCAACTACCTTGACAACGCTGGCCGCTGCACGCGATCATTTGAATTCGACAGGTATGGATACAACGGCGCTGCAGATCATATTCATCACGGTCGACCCCGAGCGTGATACGCCAGAACAACTGAAGCAATACTTTAGCCTGTTTGATGTCAATGTTACAGGTCTAACTGGATCGCCTGAAAAGGTGCGGTCGGTGCTGAAACAATTTGGTATCTATGCGCAAAAGAATGGCCAAGGAGATGGGGATTATCTGTTTGATCATAGTTCCGCGGTATTTCTATATCGTGATGATGGCAGCTTTAAAGGCACAATTGTCCATAATGAGCCGATAGCCTTTATCACTGAAAAGATTAAATCTATTCTGTAGATAGAAAAAGGCGTGATGATATTTACCGGTTGAATTGACCAATCAAACATCATTTTAAAAGCTTGCGCTCAAAATTAAGCAATAAAAACCGCACCTACGCGGTTTGTCGTTCAATGACCGGGCATAAATAAGGCAGCTATAAAATGAGGCCAAGGCCATCATGTCATATGGCTTTTACCACTATTCGGTTGAGCCTGATTGGCCTAGCCATAATCAACCTTGGCGATTTTGACGATTTTTGACAAGATCATCTACCACTGCCGGATCGGCCAAGGTTGATGTATCGCCGAGCTGATCATGTTCATTGGCGGCAATTTTTCTTAAAATGCGGCGCATGATCTTGCCTGACCGCGTTTTTGGCAATTGTGGTGCCCATTGCAATAGGTCGGGTGTCGCGATGGGGCCGATTTCTTTGCGTGTCCATTGACGCAACTCAGCGGCCAGCTGATCATCAGCAACCGCATCGGCAACCAAGGTCACATATGCATAGATTCCTTGCCCTTTGATATCATGCGGATAGCCAACAACCGCAGCCTCGGCCACTTTTGGATGCGCCACCAATGCCGATTCAACTTCGGCTGTTCCCATCCGGTGGCCGGATACATTCAACACATCATCAACACGGCCGGTAATCCAAAAATAACCGTCCTTGTCACGGCGGGCGCCGTCACCGGTGAAATAACGACCCGGGAAGGCGGTGAAATAGGTTTCGATGAACCGCTGATGGTCGCCATAGACGGTACGCATCTGGCCAGGCCATGAATGGCCAATACATAAATTGCCATCACTGGCGCCATCGAGAATATTGTTATCACCATCAACAAGAACTGGCTGAATGCCGAAAAAAGGTTTGGTTGCCGAACCGGGTTTGGTGGCGGTTGCTCCTGGTAGCGGCGTAATCAGAATGCCGCCTGTTTCGGTTTGCCACCAGGTATCGACAATCGGGCAGCGTTTTTCGCCAACCACATTATGATACCACATCCATGCTTCGGGGTTGATCGGTTCGCCAACCGATCCAAGAAGCCGCAAAGATGATCGATCACAAACCGTGACAGGCTTATCGCCTTCGCGCATCAAGGCGCGGATGGCGGTTGGCGCGGTATAGAAAATATTGACCTTATGTTTTTCAACAACACGCCAAAATCTGGAACTGTCAGGATAGGTTGGCACGCCTTCAAACATCAAGGTTACCGCGCCATTGGCCAATGGCCCATAGACGATATAGCTATGACCCGTCACCCAGCCAACATCGGCAGTACACCAATAGATATCGCCACCATGGTAATCAAAAACATATTGATGCGTCATCGAGGCGTAAACCATATAGCCGCCAGTGGTGTGAAGAACCCCTTTTGGTTTTCCGGTTGATCCTGATGTATAGAGAATAAACATCGGGTCTTCGGCGTTCATTTCTTCGGCAGGGCAATCGGCCGAGGCGCTCGCCATGGCTTCGTGATACCAGACATCGCGCCCGTCAAACCAGTCAATCTTGCCGCCGGTTCGCTTGACCACAATCGCGGTTTTGCAATCGGGGCAATTGGCCAAGGCTTCATCGGTATTGGCTTTCAATGGGATTGGCCGTCCACCGCGAACCCCTTCATCGGCGGTGATCACCATTGTTGAATCGCAATCTTGAATCCGGCCAGCAAGCGCATCTGGCGAAAAGCCGCCAAACACAACCGAATGCACAGCGCCAATCCGCGCGCAAGCCAGCATCGCCACGGTGGCTTCGGGAATCATTGGCATATAGATGGTAATCCGGTCGCCTTTTTTGGCGCCATTTGCCTTTAACACATTGGCAAATTTACACACTTCTTCATGTAATTCACGATAAGTAATATGACGGTGCTGGTCGGGCTCATCGCCCTCCCAGATGATGGCTGTCTGATCGCCGCGGGTGGCAAGGTGGCGGTCAAGGCAGTTGGTCGCCGCATTTAAGGTGCCGTCAGCATACCATTTGATATGTAAATCCTTCGCATCATAAGATACGTCGCTGATCTGGCTATAGGGCTTGATCCAGTCAATACGCTCGCCATGCTCCGCCCAGAATTGATCGGGATTGGCAATCGAATCTTGGTAAAGGGCGGCATAGCCATCCGCGTCAATAAGTGCCGATTTTGCCAAATCTGCGCTTGGCTCAAAGATCATGTCCTGTTCCATGAAAAGATTCCTTCAACAATGCTTAACTGGCCTTACATTTCGGCCTTATTTTATGGTTTTGGCTTACTTGATGCTGCTTGCCAGCCCGCTTTTACACAATCTTGTTTCAAATTATTATCGCAGCCGGTGAGAATGGGCAAGGCTTGCGACAATGACGACTGGTTAAGCCGTTGGGTCTTCGCCATGTTCAAGCTGGTCAATCAGCGATTCGCCCGCGGTTGAGTCGGCAAGATCAAAAACTTTGCGGCTGATCGCCATCGCAAATCCGGCGCGCGCCATGGCACCAAGCTGGCGTTGCTGACGTTGCATGATGGCATCGCGGTCATCACCATCATTTCGTCGGTGATCAAACGGGCCAATTCGGCGGCGGCGGGCAAAGCGGCAGGCGGCAAGCAACTCGCCATTTGCGGCGTGTTCATCAGCCACGTCCAGTGCTGCATCAATCACATCATCATCAAGCCGATGCTGGCGAAGCCGTTGGCGGATGCCAAGCTGCGAGCGACCCTGCCGGCGGTGGCTTCGCGCCTGTGATTGGGCAAAGGCGTCATCATTGACATAGCCAAGCGTCTGGCAGCGCGTCACAGTTGCATCAATCGCGGCGGCAATGTCATCGGGATCATACTGATCAAGTTTGCGCGTTGCAAACCTGCCAAGCACGTCGCGCAGCCGGTACTGCGAGCTGGCATAACGGCCGAGATAATCAACCGCCTTATTCATCAATCTTGTTTCGATAGGTGCTTTTGCCATGAATGTGAAATGATGCTTTTCGGTTGTTGGGGCCGCCCCCAAAATCAGTCAGAATGGCCAGATGGCTTCAACAAGGTTAGGCGGTTTTCGGATGAAAGGCAAAAGCTGTCCTTTGCCCCATTGCGCCAGATCAGATTGCGGCCTATTTTGACCGCATGACAAATCTCGATTCAAAGACAAAAATATCATCATCCAGTAGAGCGGTGCCTGCAACCCCCCGGCCATCATCGGCGCATGAATTGCGCCGCCCGGTTTACATTGGGCCAGTGAATTGGGTTGGTGTTGCTATGCTGTATCAAAGGGAAGTGCAGCGGTTTTTGAAAATCGCCACGCAAACGCTGGCGGCACCAGTCATCACCTCGATCTTGTTTTTGATGGTTTTTTCAGTGGCGATTGGTGAGCGCGCCAGCTTTGCTGGTGATATTGATTTTGTAACATTTCTCGTGCCGGGTCTGGTGATGATGAATGTTCTTCAAAATGCTTTTGCCAATACATCATCTTCGCTTGTTGTTTCAAAAGTGCAGGGCAATATTGTTGATTTACTGATGCCACCTTTGGGGCCGGGTGAATTGCTGTTTGGGCTTGCCGCGGCTGGTATGACGCGCGGTCTTTGTGTTGGCATCGTGACGGCGTTTGCCTTGGTTATTCTTGATGGTGGTACCTTGCCACCGCATCCAATGATTGCAATTGGGTTTTTAATTCTGGGCGCATTTGCCCTCTCTTTTGCGGGTATTCTTGCCGGAATCTGGGCCAATAAATTTGATGAATTGGCGGCCATTACGAATTTTGTTATCCAGCCGCTGACCTTTTTATCGGGAACGTTTTATTCGGTTGACCGCCTTCCCGCGCCATTTGATATGATTGCCAGCCTGAATCCGGTCTTTTATGCCATTGACGGGTTTCGCTATGGCATGATCGGGGTTGCCGACCGGCCACTTATGACCGGCTTTTACTGTCTTTTTGCGGTGAATGTCGTTTTGGCTATTTTATGTTACAAGGCTTTGCGTTTGGGCTATCGCTTGAAAAGCTAGCATTGCATACTGACCATTACCAAAGACGATTAGGATAGGAATCGCCATGCCAGCCGAAGAGTTTGAAAACGGCATTTTGCCCGTACAGCATCTTGAACAGGCGATCTATGACGGTGTTATTGCCGCCGATCATCCGATTGAGGAAGGCCAGCTTCAGCCCGCCAGTCTTGACTTGCGGCTTGGCCATGAAGCATGGCGGGTGCAAGCCAGCTTTTTGCCAGGCCAGCATATGACCGTTGCCGACAAGCTAGCGCAATTTGGCATGCATAAAATCGACCTCAGCGATGGCGCGGTGCTGGAACGTGGTTGTGTCTATATTGTGAAATTGCAAGAGCGACTTCGTCTTCCGGCAGGCATTTCCGCCATGGCAAATCCAAAAAGCTCAACCGGTAGGCTCGATATCTTTACCCGCCTGATTACCGATAGTGCGCGTGAATTTGAATCGGTTGCCGATGGCTATGAAGGCCCGCTTTATGCCGAAATTTCACCGCGCACCTTTTCGGTTCTGGTGCGGGCTGGTTCGCGCTTGTCGCAATTGCGGCTTCGGCGTGGCATCAGCGCCCCATCTGATCTGTTGATGGAGTCACTGCAATCAACCGTTGGTTTGGTTCATGGTGCCGAGCGAACCGATATTCGTGACGGTGTTGCCCTTAGCGTCAATCTTGAACCCGATGTCAAAAGCGGCATGATTGGCTGGCGGGCGCGTAAACATGCCGGTTTGATTGATATTGATTCGCCAGCAAGCCAGCCGGTTGATGCTTTTTGGGAACGTGTCACCCCATCTGACCTTACGGTTGGCGGGCTGGTTTTGAATCCTGATGAATTCTATATTTTGGCAAGCCGTGAATTTGTGACCGTGCCAAAAGATCACGCTGCCGAGATGCGTGC
>JADHOU010000055.1 GCA_016778825.1 Candidatus Puniceispirillum sp.
CGCTGTCGAAATCTTCCGCTTGGGTGCCCGTTGCCAGACCTATCCCCAGTTGGAAAAGGTTGGCGTTATCCATGACGCACCCCTTTCGGAACCAGTAGATGAACCAGCAATGCCTTAGCACCCCCCGCAGGATCTGCGAGCTGGGATCGGTCATCGCAACGCGCATCAGTTAGCGGTCTAAAAGCAAAAACACAAGCATGAAATGCAATATTATTAATATTACTTATACCGTCATTTCACCAGTGTGACTCTATCTGTCTTAATCGCCTGATTGCTACGCATTTTGCAAAAGAGACTTGACCCCAAAGGCTGGATATGGAAAAGCCTGACACCAACGGCGTACTCGCCTTGAATCGTGACCCTTTTCACGGGTCCCGCCCGACATTGCAGAACGAGGATACGATGGAAAATTTAAAAGCGCTTGGTCAAGCTGCCAAACAGCCAAACAGCCCAGAAGAAGCCGAACTGGAACGCGTTCCCAATCCTCATCCTGACTGCAATTTTGTTGCCCGTTTTACCCAACCCGAATTCACCTCGCTTTGTCCGGTAACGGCGCAGCCAGATTTCGCGCATCTGGTGATTGATTATATTCCCGATCAATGGATGGTCGAATCAAAATCGCTGAAACTATATCTTGGCAGCTTTCGCAACCATCAGGCTTTTCATGAAGCCTGCACCGTTGATATCGCGAAAGAACTGATCGCACTTTTGTCACCAAGATGGCTTCGGATTGGTGGCTATTGGTATCCGCGTGGCGGCATTCCGATTGATGTGTTCTGGCAGCATGGCACCATTCCTGAAGGCACTTGGGTGCCCGATCAAGGTGTGGCTGGCTATCGCGGGCGCGGCTAGGCCTGTTGACGCCGCACCACATAGCTGCATAGCCGGTCAACCGACGCATGCAGCAACAGGGTCAAAACCGCCAATACGATCAATGCAGCAAACATCAAATCAATCTTGGCGCGGCCATTTGCCAATAGCATTAGATAGCCAAGCCCCTGTGACGCGCCAACCCATTCGCCAATGATTGCACCAATCGGCGCATAGACCGCAGCCAACCGCAATCCTGATGCCAATGCCGGAATGGCGGCCGGAATGCGAATATGACGCATAATCTGCCATGGCCGCGCTTGCATGACCCTTGCCTGGTCAAGCATGCCGCGCGGTGTTTGCATCAAACCGTCAAAAAAGGCCGACGTCACCGGAAAATAGATAATCAGCAAGGCCATGATGATTTTAGGCCATAAGCCATAGCCAAGCCATAGCGTTAAAACCGGTGCCAAGGCAAAAACCGGCAAAGCCTGACTTAGAACCATCATCGGCCGCACAACAACACGGGCGACCGGCGACTGCGCCAGACTGATCGCCGTTATCACCCCAAGAACCGCACCAAGAAGCAAGCCGATCATCACTTCGGCCATGGTTACGCTGGCATGATGCGCAATCAATTCGAGATTGCCAACCAAAGCCATGCCAACGCGTGCCGGTGATGGCAGTATGAAAGCAGGTAAGCCCGTCAAAACAACAAGAAGATGCCATAAAGACAGAATGAATATGGTCACCCCAATGATGCGAAGCGCGCGCATCATGGCGTTTCACGAAGCAGCCGTAAAAGCTGTCCCTGACAGGCTAGAACATCAGGCGCATCATAGGGGCGTATCACCGGCGATGATGGTGGGGTGACGCTATGTAATCCGGTTGAATTCATTACGAAAATTATATCGCCAAGCCGTGCAGCCTCACCAGGGTCATGCGTAATCAAACATACGGTTTTGCCAGCAAACAAACCCGCGGCCAATTCCTGCATTTCCGCGCGAATTTTGGCATCAAGCGCCGAGAAAGGCTCATCCAACAGGACAATGGGCCTGCCTTCCATCAAGGTGCGTGCCAAGGCCACTCTCTGACGCTGGCCACCCGATAACGCATTTGGCTTTTTATGTCGGTGCGCGGCAAGGCCAACCTGCGCGATCAACTTTTCAGCCCGATCACCATCAACCGCATCCCCGCGAAGTCGGTTGCCAATCACGATATTGTCAAAAACATCAAGCCACGGCATCAGATTATCGGTTTGCGCCATCAGGCTAATGCGGCCAGCAAGCGGTTGACCATCGCTTATCTTGATAGATCCGACATGATCAATATGATCGCCTAGCCCTGCCAGCAGCCGCAAAATCGTTGTTTTGCCGACGCCAGACGCGCCAAGAAGACAGGTCCATTTCGCCGCAGCAATATCAAGATCAAGCGGATCAAAAATAGACGTTCCGGCAATAGTGGCACTGCCATGAAAATGCAACGTCGGACTGTTGGACATGAACGCCCCCTGCCTCATTTGTCGCGCCTGTGCCGCTTCTGCCTTAATGCCTGTCACCTGTTAAGCCCCATTTGCCAAAATCCGGCCTCAAGCCTTGTGGCTGTGGCAAAACGCTGGCAAAGCCCAGCCCAACGCGGGCTTTTTGTCGGTTGATCACCAAGCCGGCGCAACACCGCATTATCAATCAAGGTTCCGACATCGCGGCAAACCTGCTGATAATCCTCGCCACCATAGGTTTCGATCCAATCGGCATAGGCGGCGTCATGATTTGCGGCCAGCAGCCTTGCGCCAATTTCACCATAACCAAAAACGCAAGGTGCCAAGGCAGCCATCAGATCCAGAAAATCACCTGAATGGCCAGCATCAAGAACATAGCGCGTATAGGCCAGATTGGCGGTTTCTTCGGTTGCTGAAAATAATGTGGCCTCATCAATGCCTGCCGCGGCGCAAATACGGATATGCAAACTGATCTCGTCATTGACAAGGGCATTCACCGTCGCCGCACAGGCGCGCATTTCAGCAACATCATCGGCTTTGGTAACGGCAAGCGCCCATGCCCGCGAAAAATGGATCAAAAACAGATAATCTTGAACCAGATAATGCAAAAAGGCCGATTTGGGCAGCCTGCCACTACCCAATTCGGTTACAAAATCATGGCAAACATAATCCTGCCATGCTGCCCCTATTTCCTTACGCCAAGCGGCAAAGCTATGACCATATTCCGTCATTGTGCCCCCAGATCAATCGCCAGTTTCGATACAGGACGAATATCCTTTAACAGACCCGCCTCTTTCAAAAAGCTCTCAAAGCGGCTGTAGCGGCCTTCATCCAATGCCTCAGGACGCAAGGCAAAGCGCGGCAGAGTGTCTTTCCATGCGCGGGCGTTCAATTCATCATCCAATTCCTTGGCGGTGCCTTTGAAAATCTCCCAGCTTTCCTGCGGATGATTAACGATGAATTGCGTTGCAAGCTCGGTGGCTTGCAAAAACCGGCGAACAACATCTTTATTCATACGATCGGGATTGGCAACATAGATCAATTCGTCATATGCCGGCAGACCTTCTTCTTCAAGATAGAAACAACGCCCCGGAACCCCTTCGATATCCATCTGATTTAATTCAAAATTGCGAAAAGCACCGATTACTGCATCAACCTGTCCCGACATTAATGATGGCGACAAAGACCAGTTCACATTTACCAGTTCGATATCCGTCATCGACAGGCCGTTCCGTGCCAAAATCGTTGTCAACAGTGCTTCTTCAACACCAGCCACGGAAAAACCAACCTTTTTTCCTTTGAGATCAGCAATGGATTTGATTTTGCCGTCTTTTAGCACCAGCAAACAATTTAGCGGTGTCGCCACCAAGGTTCCAACCCGAACAAGGGGCATGCCCTCGGCAACTTGAAGATGCAATTGTGGCTGATAGGAAACGGCTAGATCGGCCTTTCCGGCTGCCACCATTTTTGGTGGATCAGAAGGATCAGCCGGAGCGATCACCTCAACCTCAAGGCCGGCATCAGTAAAATAACCCTTTTCCTGAGCAATGATAATTGGCCCGTGATCAGGGTTGATAAACCAATCCAGCAAAAGTGTTATCCGGTCTTGCGCCTGCAACGGTGTGCTCAACAGTAAACAAAATAAAACAATAAGATAATTCTTCATCTTCAACCTCTTTTTCGCATGAAATTTGGATCGCCAGCCGCGATCAGTGAAATGGATCCAGACCAGAATCTGGAAAGTTTTTCTGCCGCTGCCCATGCACGTTGGCCAGACCGACAGCAAAAGACAACATGTCCAACGCCCTTGAGGGGTAAATCAGGCGTGATCTGATCAAAGCCAAGTCGCTGCGCATCAGCCGTGATCAAATCAGCCTCATTCGCCGCGCGCAAATCAATAACAAGATCACTGCTTTTTATTTGCTGCGGGCTGATAAATGCCAGCGAGGCATCGGGTTCTTCCGCCCCGTCAAAGCGGAACCCACCAAACCGGTTTTCAATGGCGTCATAAGTCACAAGCTGGCCAAGTGGTGATGAGAACTGCTTGGTGATGACAGCAAGGGTCATTTGCGCCTGAAGGGATCCGATAATACCAACAATTGGCCCCAAAACACCATCTTCGGCACAGCTTCCAAACCGTTGTGGCAAATCAGGGAAAACCGCACGAAGGCTTGGCGCATTATAACAAAACCCACCGACATAGCCTGCCGTTCCAACAACCGACGCATGGATCAATGGTAACCGGTTCAAGCAGTAATCGGAAAGACTATAGCTAACCGCAAAACTGTCGGCACAATCCAGCACCAGATCGACATCACTGGCATGTGTTTCAATATTATCAGGTGTTAGCGGCTCGATGATCGGCGTCATCTGGCAATCAGGATTTAAGCGGCGCATATTTGCTGCAGCCGCGCCAGCCTTGGCCAGCCCCAGATCATCCGCGCGGAAAATCGTTTGCCGATGCATGTTATTCACGCTGACAATATCGTAATCCATCACCTTTATATGACCAAGGCCGGCACCTGCCAGATATTGCAGAACAGGGCTTGCCAGCCCCCCAGCCCCAACAACAAGAATTTTGGCCGCAGCCAGTTTTTTCTGACCATCAACTCCAAATTCAGCAACACTGATTTGTCGGTCATACCGGTTCATCTTGTTGCCTTTACCCAGCTTTTTAGGCGGTCTTCGGGGTTTTTATTCAATGTGATATCGGTCACAACCGACACGATATCAGCACCAGCTGCATAAACCCCTGTGGCGCGATCAATCGTCATGCCGCCAATTCCAACAAGCGGCAAATCACCAATATGGTTTTTCCATTGCTGAACCCTACCTAGCCCCTGTTCAACCCATTTCATTTTTTTCAGAATTGTCGGATATACCGGCCCAAGCGCAACATAATCAGGCTGTTCGGCCAAGGCACGGTCAAGTTCTTCCTCGTCATGCGTGCTGATGCCTATTTTCAAACCAGCGTGCCGGATTGCCGCCATATCAGCATCGGCAAGGTCTTCTTGACCAAGATGAATCCAATCGCAATCAAGATCAATCGCCATTTCCCAAAAATCATTCACCACCATGATGGCACCCGCTGCATCGCATAATTGCTTTGATCGTTGTAAGGCAGCGCGGGTTTCATCCGCTGACGAATCCTTGATCCGCATTTGCACAAGCTTGACCCCCAATGGCAACATGCGCTCCAGCCAGTCAGGATGATCAAAAATAGGGTAAAACCGATCAAGATTCATTGTAAAAACGCTTTTCCAATTAGCGGTGTGGATGGCGCAGCCATATCGCGCGGATCCATCGGATCGGCGTTTCTGGCAAGCTTGCCAGCCTCAATCGCCTTGGCAAATGCAATGGCCATCGCCACCGGATCACCAGCCTTGGCGACCGCAGTGTTTAACAGCACCGCATCAAATCCCATTTCCATTGCCTGCGCCGCCTGTGATGGCAGGCCAAGCCCCGCATCAATTACCATCGGCACATCTGGATATTGCGCGCGCAAGCTTCGTAACCCATAGGGATTCACCAGTCCCAACCCAGTTCCAATTGGCGCGCCCCAAGGCATCAGCACCTCGCAGCCAGCATCAAGAAGCCGGTCAGCAAGAACCAGATCTTCGGTCGTATAGGGAAACACCTTAAACCCGTCACGGCAAAGGCTGGCCGCCGCTTCGACAAGGCCAAACGGGTCGGGTTGCAAACTATCGCTATGGCCAATGACTTCAAGCTTGATCCAGTCGGTTTCAAATAATTCGCGTGCCATTTTTGCCGTGGTAATCGCCTCACTTGGTGAGTGACAACCAGCGGTATTGGGCAATACATGAACGCCAAGATCTCGAATGAGCCGCCAAAACCCCTCGCCGGCCTGTGCGCCAGCGGCCTCGCGCCGAACCGAAACCGTCGCAACTGACGCCGCAGATTCGCGAAAAGCCGCACCAAGGATTGCTGGCGATGGATATTGCGCCGTCCCAAGCATGAAGGCGGTCGGCAATTCAACTCCGTAAAATGCTGTCACATCACCCTCCTTGCCGCGGCGCGACAATCTCCAATTGATCACCAGCTTCGATCGGGCATGACGCACGTTGGCCAACCGGAACAAAATGGCCGTTCACCGCGGTTGCCACACGCGCATCACCATAGCCAGCCTCGGCCAAAACGGCCGCTAGATTGATGCTGGTCACGTCTTTTGCCGCGCCGTTAATTGAGATTTTCATCCATCACCTCTGGTATCTGTCCTGAAAGAAGATAATCGGCTGTCATCCGCGCCATCGCCGGTGCCAGCAAAAACCCATGCCGAAAAAGCCCATTGACGTAAAGCCGGTCTCCACGGCGTCTGATCCGCGGTAAATTATCGGGAAAGGCAGGGCGCGCATCGACACCAATTTCCAATATCTCAGCCTCGCCGAAGGCCGGATGAAGCGCATAGGCGGCGCTTAGCAACTCAAGAACCGAACGCACGCTTGCCGCACGCCGGTTTCCCGATTCAATTTGCGTTGCGCCAAGCATGAAAACACCATCGCCGCGCGGCACAAGATAGATCGGGATTCGCGGATGCAGCAACCGTACCGGCCGTGATAAACGAATATCAACTGACCGGATCAGCAGCATTTCCCCTTTAACGCCACGCAAATCCTGCATGGCATCCGATGCTGACAGGCCGCGACAATCAATTTTACAAACCTTGGTTGGCAGTGCCGCTTCATTATCATTATCCGGAAAATCCAGACCATCGGCGGTTTCAATCGTGATATTGCGGCTTTCCAATTCACCAACAAGACAAGCCAAAGCATCACGCGGCGATAAATGCGCTTCGGTTGGAAAGAATAGGCCGCGCCGCGCCCGACCGGCCAAATCAGCCTCTAGGGCCGCCACACCATCAGCATCAACCCATTCATGCTGGTCGGTTCGGCGGGCAAAGCGATCCAATTCGCCGCCATCACGGCTAAGCGCCAGCACCAGCGAGCCATTGCGCTCAACATTCACATTATGCCGCTGCCACCATCCGGCGGCTTCTTGACCAAGTCTGACAACCGGCTCTTCAGCCGCCTCGCTTTCACAAAAAGGCGCCAACATGCCACCAGCCCACCATGAACAGCCATGTTCGGCAGGGCGGCCAAAACGGTCAAAAATCCGCAAGGAAACACCGCGTTCTGCCAATTCAGCAGCAAGGCAAAGTCCGGCAACCCCGCCGCCAACAATGGTGATCTGTGATTCCGTCACGCGCTATCTCCAGAACTGGTGAAAATGATGCACCGGTCCATGACCTTGCCCAATGTCAAGCTGGTCGGCAGCCTTGATTGCGCCATGAAGCCATTGATGTGCTGTGCCAATGGCCTTCTCAAGCGCCAAATTTTTGGCAAGGCCAGCGGCAATCGCCGATGACAGCGAACATCCCGTGCCATGCGTATTGCCGGTATCAATTCGCGGCGCGTCAAAACCGATGATTTGCGAGTCAGTCACCAAATAATCATGGCAAACCGCGCCATCTGCATGACCGCCCTTCATTAAAACCGCCGCTGGCCCAAGCGCCAAAAGCGCTTTGCCCTGTTTTTGTGGTGTCAAATCACCCTTGCCCGACAAAAGCCGTTCTGCTTCAGGAATGTTGGGGGTTAGCAGGCTGGCACGCGGCAGCAATCTTTCAACCAGGCAGAATACGGCATCATCTTGCAGCAATGCATCGCCTGATTTTGACACCATGACCGGATCAAGAACAATCGGCCCACGAAAATCAGCAATGCCATCGACAACAGCGTCAATCACCGCAGGCGTTGCCAACATCCCAATTTTAATAGCGTCAATCCGGATATCAGACAGCACCGCATCAATCTGCGCCCTGATCATCGCTGGCGAAATCGCTTCAACCTTAGTGACCAATCGGGTGTTTTGTGCCGTTACCGCAGTAATGACGCTTGCGCCATAAACGCCATGCGCCGAAAAGCTCTTCAGATCCGCCTGAATGCCCGCGCCGCCGCCACTGTCCGACCCGGCAATGGTCAATGCGGTTGCAACTGGCTTTTGATTGTCTGATTTCAACATGCGACGCGTCCCAAAAACAAATGGCTTGCGTAGGGACAGGAGAGATAGCCGCTGCGATCTGGTATGATCTCCGTTCCCTACGCCAGTTTTAACTGGATCAGGTTCTATGAGTTAGCTTTCGCTTCTCAGCCTTGACATTGACCAACTGGTCAAACCAATGCACCCCAACAGATACCTCACCCTAGCCAGCTAAAGCGGCA
>JADHOU010000056.1 GCA_016778825.1 Candidatus Puniceispirillum sp.
ATTTGCCTCTTGCAAGCGGTCAAGATCAATCCAGATCGACAAGCCAGACCGGCGCAAAACATGCGATGTCGGATGATGTTCACCGCTATGCCGTGTATGCACAATATCCGAGACAACAAGGTCGCATGCCGACATTAGGCGATGCCTTGCATCGGTTCGAATAATTTTGCAAAAGCTGCTACTTTTGTTTCCCATGGGATTTCAACCCCAAGTGTTTTGGCAATAGCAACCGCTGATTTTAGACCATCCTCATGGAATCCGAAACCGGTCCATGCACCGGCAAAAAACAAACCATTCTGCCCTTGAATTTCAGCAAGGCGCGGCTGCATGGCAATCGCCTTGGCGTCAAAAACCGGATGGCGATAGTCAAATTCGCCATGAATTAATGCGGCGGCGGGCATTCGAACCGGGTTCAGGGTTTCATACAAAGGATAGGCAGGGTCAATTGACTGCAACCGGTTCATCCAATAGGTCAGGCATAGATCGCTTGGGGGTGATAATTCACCATGGCCAGCGTTACAAGCCACCCCATGCGGTGCGGGCGCTGCCGCTTTGGACACATAGTTCCACGCGGCCCATGCACCGCGTCGTTTCGGCATAAGCGACGCGTCCGAATGCAGTACCGCATGATTGCGTTGAAACCCAAAGGCACCAAGCAGTTCGCGTTCAAGTGGGCTGGCATCATCAATAAGCGCCAAAGATTGATCGGCATGCGCTGCCATCACAACCTTGTCAAACCACACATCACCTTGGCCCTTGAGATTCACCATCACCCCGCCATTTGCCCGTCTAAGGCCAATAATATCGGTTTCAAGATGAATCCGGCCACCAAGCTTTGCCGCAATGCGTTTGACATATTCACGCGACCCGCCAGCAACCGTTCGCCATTGCGGCCGATCAATAAAATTCAATAATTTATGGTTTTCCATGAATCGCATAAATGCCCGCACCGGAAAATCCATCATCGCGTTGGATGTGGCCGACCAGATCGCTGCCCCCATCGGCACCAAATGATCATCAACAAAGGCGTTTCCATAGCCTTGGCGGACAACAAATTGACCCAAGGTTTCGCCATCTGGCCCGCTATCCACCTGACGCGCGGCGGTTTTGTAAAAACGCACAAGATCGGAAAGCATTGACCAATAGCGGCCTTTCAGCAGATTTTCCGGCTGCGCCACCAGCCCCTTGACCGAACCTTCATATTCCATTTGTCCGCCGCCAAGCGACACAGAAAACGACATGTCAGTTTCGATATTGGGCACCGATAAATGATCGAAAAGCGCAATTAGATTGGGATAATTCAGCGGATTATAAACGATAAAGCCTGTATCAACTGGCACGGCAACATCGCCAAAAATGGCATCGACCGTATGGCTATGCCCGCCAAGACGCGTGGCCTTTTCAAAAAGATGGACATCACCATGCCCTTGAAGAAGAAAAGCTGACGCCAAGCCGGAAATACCCGAACCAATAACCGCAATACGCATAAAATCCACCCTGACTATTCATTACCACTATAGTTAGATTTGCTTGGCATTCCATTGCCTTTTTGGCTAGTTATAAAGAAAACAGAGTCAAAGTCGCGAATGAGAACGATTCGTTACCCAGCAATCAAATTTAGGGAAAATCTATGCGCTATAATCAGCTTGGTCGAACCGACATAAAAGTCAGCGCTCTTTGCCTTGGATCCATGACATGGGGAAGCCAAAACACCGCCCCTGAAGCATATGCCCAAATTGATATGGCGCTTGATCGCGGTGTTAATTTCATTGATACCGCTGAAATGTATCCGGTCAACCCGCTTGCCAAGGAAACACAAGGCGATACCGAACGCATTCTTGGTGACTGGATTGGCACTTCGGGGCGTCGGCAAGATATCATTCTGGCCACCAAAGTATCGGGCAAAGGCTATATGAATGTCCGTGATGGTGCGCCAATAACGCCTGCCAGCATTGATCTTGCGCTTAATGCCTCGCTTCGTTCACTGAAAACCGATTACATTGATCTTTATCAATTACATTGGCCCAACCGTGGGTCCTATATGTTTCGGCAGAACTGGACCTATGATGCCAGCGGTCAAGATAGTGACGAGGTGCTTGACCACATGATCGAGATTCTTCAGCATCTTGAAAAATGCCGTGATGACGGCAAAATCCGCCACATTGGCCTGTCGAATGAAAGCGCATGGGGAACGATGCGGTGGCTGTCAATTGCGGCCGCCCAAGGCCTGCCCCGTATAGTTAGCGTCCAGAATGAATATAGCCTGCTTTGCCGTCATTTTGACCTTGATATGGCTGAGGTAGCGCATCATGAAAAAGTGGGTTTATTGGCATTTTCACCGCTTGCAGCCGGATTATTAACTGGAAAATATCAAGGCAATATCACGCCTGATGGGTCACGGCGAAGCCATGTTGCCGATCTTGGCGGGCGTATTTGCGACACGATGTGGCCAGCGCTTGATGCCTATATGAATATTGCGGCCAAACATGGTTTAAACCCCGCGCAGATGGCGCTGGCATGGGCGATAAATCGTCCATTTATGACCTCAGCAATTTTTGGCGCAACCAATCTTGACCAGCTTGATGTTGCATTGGGTGCGGCTGATTTAACGCTTGGCGCGGCGGTGATGGAAGATATTGCCATCGCCTATCGTCAATTCCCTATGCCGTTTTAACGTCAAAGCCAGTCAATTTTTTTGGAAAAACATCTTGTAGATCGGCCGGCAAGCGACCATTCTGTGGTCTCATTTCCGGCTAGTCGTTGGCATAACTCACACAAATGGAAGCAAACATGGCGAAGAATAGATTGAATATTGCAGTTATCCCCGGTGACGGGATTGGTAAGGAAGTCATTCCCGAAGGGCTTCGCGTGTTGCAGGCCGCAATGGAACGATTCGATATCAATCTGAATTTTGATCATTTTGATTTCGCCAGCTATGATTACTATGCCAAACATGGGCAAATGATGCCGGATGATTGGAAAGCACAAATCGGCAATCATGATGCCATCTATTTTGGCGCTGTTGGCTGGCCTGACGGCATCCCCGACCATGTTTCTTTATGGGGATCCCTAATCCTGTTCCGGCGCGAATTTGATCAATATGTCAATTTGCGGCCGGTCAAACTATTGCCCGGCGTGCCTTCACCTTTGGCCAATCGAGGCCCTGGTGATGTCGATATGATGATTGTCCGCGAAAACACCGAGGGTGAATATTCATCGGTTGGCGGGCGCATGTTCCCCAATACTGACCGCGAATTTGTAACCCAACAAAGCGTTATGACCCGTATTGGGGTTGATCGCGTGTTGAAATTCGCCTTTGACCTGGCGCAAAGCCGCCCCCGCAAGCATCTGACATCAGCAACCAAATCAAATGGCATCTCGATTACAATGCCCTATTGGGATGAACGCGTTGAAGAGGTTGCAAAGTCTTATGGTGATGTTAGCTGGGATAAATATCATATTGACATTCTGACCGCCAATTTCGTGCTTCACCCCGATTGGTTTGATGTTGTCGTGGCCTCTAATCTGTTTGGCGATATCTTATCGGATCTTGGCCCTGCCTGTACCGGCACCATTGGCGTTGCCCCATCGGGCAATATCAACCCCGAACGGTTATTCCCGTCATTATTCGAGCCGGTTCATGGCTCAGCACCTGATATTGCTGGCAAGGGCATTGCCAATCCAGTTGGCCAAATCTGGGCTGGCGCCATGATGCTTGAACATCTTGGTTTTGCCGAGGCCGCCAAATGCATCACCGATGCCATCGACACCGCCCTTTCAACACCAGAATTACGCACTGGCGACCTTGGCGGCAAAGCCGATACTGTAACTTGCGGCACTGGTATTGCCAAAATTGTTGCCGGATAGGCCAACCGCATGGCTTTTACTTTGCACCCCACCCTTGCCAAAGACAGTATTTTAGCGGCAAAGGTGGGGCTGTTGCAGGTCAGGCTGGTTGATGATGCGCGGTTTTTTTGGCTGCTGATCGTGCCAGAAACCACCGCAATCGAACTTCATGATCTAGATGAAAAAACCGCTGAATCCGTGTGGAAATTGGCACGGCGTCTTGGCAAGGCGCTAAAGGCGCATTGCGCTGCTGACAAGATCAACAGCGCCGCCATTGGCAATATGGTGCCGCAATTGCATTTCCACATCGTTGCACGGCATATCGGCGACGCTGCATGGCCGCACCCGATTTGGGGAAATGGCAAGGTCGAACCGCTGGCAGACCCAACCAAGGTCGCCCGCATCGAATCAATTCAAAGCTGGCTTGGCAATTGATGCAGCCCGTCACTGCCAAGCGGTAATGGGTCAACCGAGCGAACCGCCGATAAAGGCAAATCAGTATAAAGATGCGGAAACAGATCACCGCTTCGCGCTGGTTCCCATTGAATGTCCAAAACGCTGGCATCAACGGTAATCAGGCGCAGCCCTTCGCGTCCAGCAAAATGCAGCCGCAAGGTTTCAGCCAATTGATCAGCGGTCGAAAAATGGATAAAGCCATCTTTCAGATCAATTTCCGCGCCAGTAAACCGGCCTAATTTTTCCGCCGAATTCCATGAATCAGCATCACAAATTTTGTAAATATTGCCCATTTCATTCCTCAAAATATCAAAGCAAATCTGGTTTTTAGACTGCTTATCAAGGCCTAAACATCATTCCAGCAAAAAGCAATCCTCTGGCGAATGCCATGCCCCATCTTGACGGCGCGACCCAATATCACCATCTTCTTATGCAATGAGTGAGAACCAAACCGAATCCCAGCCGCTTGAACGGTTGACCATCTGGCCGCACCGGTCGCTTTCGCCAAAAGGGTTCGCGATTGTGATTGGGGCTCTGGCCGGATTGCTGTTTGCCATTGGTTTGGGGTTTTTCCTAGCAGGTGCTTGGCCGGTTATTGGGTTTCTAGGGCTGGAACTTCTTGTCGTCTGGGGTGCGTTCAAGCTGAATTACCGCGCCGCAAAGGTTCGTGAAAGCATTGAAACAACAACCGAAACCCTAACAGTCGAACATAAAGATCAAGATGGTAATGCAGCCGTGTCAAAATATCCGGTTGGTTGGCTTCGTGTTCAATTAAGCCCACCAGTCGCCCCCGAACCGGCAGCGCGTTATCATCAGCGCGTGATCCTATCCAGTCATGGCGTTGAAACCGAGATTGGTGCCTTTCTGCATCCAATCGAAAAAGCCAAATTACAACGCGAAATTGACGGCATGCTCAGCCGATCCAGATTGGCGCGGGACTCAGCTTAACACACTGTTATTGCTTGGCTTCTTGCAATGCTTGCCAAACCCGGTGTGGCGTTGCTGGCATTTCAAATGCCCGAACGCCAGCCGATGCCATAGCATCAACAACAGCATTCATTGTCGCTGCAAGCGCGCCAACCGTTCCCGCCTCGCCAACACCTTTGGCACCAAGCGGATTAATCTTTGTTGGCACGGCAATGGTCGACACTCTGAAATTCGGGAAATCAGCCGCGATTGGCATCTGATAATCCATGAATGAACCGCTGATCAATTGACCGGTTTTATCAAATCTAAGAATCTCGCCAAGGGCTTGGCCAATGCCTTGTGCGATACCGCCATGCATCTGGCCTTCGACAAGATCAGCGTTCAGCACGGTTCCCACATCTTCAACAACGACATAATCGGCAAAACTGACCTTGCCGGTTGCCGGATCAATTTCGACCTCACAAATATGGCACCCATTCGGATAGGTCACATCAGGGGGCAGAAACTCGCCAAGAACTGACATGCCTCCAGTGGCATTGCTATGCGCCGCGATATCGGTCCAACTCATGGGCTTTTGCGTCGTATTTGAAGGGTTGCTGAACAGGCCGGCGTCAAACGCAACATGATCAATTTCACATCCCAAAACCCCAGCAGCAATGGATTTACCAGCCGCCACAAATTCATTCAACGCAACATGAACCGCCGCCCCGCCAATCACGGTTGCAGCCGATCCACCGCTGCCCCGTCCAGATGGAAGAAGGTCAGTATCGCCCTGCTCATAAATGATATCGTCCATATCGACACCAAGACGGCTTGAAGCCATTCGCGCTAGGGCAGTTTCATGCCCTTGCCCAACCGACATTAATCCCGGTGTAATCACAATTTGACCATCTGGACGAACAGTAATCCGCGCAATATCTTTTCGCACCTGTTTTAGCGGCCCACCAGCTACCTCGATCGGATTAGCAATGCCGATCCCGCGAAGCAAACCGCGCGATTCAGAATCCTTTCGCCGTTCTGCAAACCCTGCGTAATCGGCATTTTTCGCCGCCGCCGCAACGATTCTTGGAAAATCACCACAATCATATAGAAATGTCAGCGCGGTCTGATATGGCATCGCATCAGGCGACACCAGATTTTGTTGGCGAAGCGCCAGCGCATCACGGCCAGTTTCGCGTGCTGCCTGATCAATCAGCCGTTCAATAACATAGGTTG
The DNA here is from genome assembly GCA_016778825.1 of Candidatus Puniceispirillum sp. Classification (GTDB taxonomy): domain Bacteria; phylum Pseudomonadota; class Alphaproteobacteria; order Puniceispirillales; family Puniceispirillaceae; genus UBA3439. Next base: position 6,445 of record JADHOU010000056.1, read on the forward strand.
CTTCAGGCCGTCCAAAACCGCGATAGGGCGATGTTTGCATTGTATTGGTGAAGAAAAACGACATTTGGGTTGCAATGGCGGGGGTTTTATATTGTCCAGCAACGCCGCCCATATTATTCAGCAACCCCTTGGTACGGCGGGACAGATAGGCACCTGCATCAATATGGGCATCGACCCAAAGCGCAGTGAAATTACCATCTTTATCAAGACCAAGCGAGGCCGTGCCGCTTACTGCACGAGCATGTTCGTCACTTAGAAAGGATTCACCCCGATCAGCCGCCCAGAAAACTGGTCTTTGCAATCGACGTGCAGCCCAGACAACAAGCGCATCTTCGCGATAAAGCGCCCCCTTCATGCCAAATGATCCGCCGACATCGGGCGAAATAACCCGCACTTCATCAGTGCTGACACCAAATAGCTGGGCAAGCTCGCCATGGAGCTGATAGGGGCTTTGCGCACTTGTCGTTACGCAGGATTTTCCATTTTCGTCGATAAAGCCGATGGCGTTTCGCATTTCCATTGTGCAGGCGGTGATTTTCGAAATATCAAATTCGAAATGGCTAACATGGGCTGATGTTGCGAGGGTGGCATCAACCTCATCACGGTTACCCTGCCGGTGTAATGACGCGATATTGTCATTGGTACCCGGCCAAACCAGCGGCCCATCAAGCATGTTCTTAACCGACAGCGCAACATCATCAGCGACGTCAATCTGCAAATCAATCAACTCAGCCGCATCAGCCGCCGCCTGACGTGACGTCGCAATGATCATTGCCACCGGTTCGCCAAGATGCCGGATTTCTGCTCCGCTTAGCAATGGCCGCGGGCTATCCACCGTTACGCCGCCATCTTCACGAACGGGCCCGCCAGTCCATACCATATTTGCAACACCATCAGCCGCCGCGTCAGCTGCGGTCAAAACCGCCACAACACCCGCCGCCGCCTTGGCCGCACTGCAATCAAGGCCGGTAATCATGCCAGCGGCAACAGGGCTTCTGAAAAACACGGCGTGAAGTGCATTTTCGGGAACAATATCTGCGGTAAACTGGCCATGGCCAGATACAAAACGGATATCTTCAACACGCCCTTTAAAGGCGGGGCCGGTCTGATCATTCATAAAAAACTCGCACATAACAAAACGGGATGAGAACGGAAAAATCCGTTTGTTCTTAAACCTCATAGTGACAGCTAAATCATAAATTTGGCAACTAGCAATCATTGCGAAAAGACATGAATAAATCAGTTTGAAACGCAAAATCAGGAAATTTTTGAATAAGTGTTCAACGCGGCTTAAAATTCGTGATGTGGGATCATATTGCCGCCGTTTCGGCCATGTGGAACCGCCAAGGCGGCAAGCATGGATTAATGCGGCGGGGGCTTTACTGGGGTGCTGGCCATGGTATTGCGCTTTTGGCGCTTTGCGCGGTTCTGTTGTCAACTGGGCAGGCTTTAAGCGAACAGAATCAGGCCTTGCTGGAACTATGTACCAGTTTGCTGATTCTATATCTTGGCGTGCAATTGATCTGGCGGATGTATTGTCGCCGTATCCATATTCATATCCATGAACATGATGGCAAACGCCATTTGGATATGCACAGCCATTTGAATGATCACCCTAAACCTAACACAACCTACCGCATGATGAATTGTCGCACGATCACAAACATGCCAACAAAAGCCCGCTTCTCGCACTGCTGGTCGGTCTGACGCATGGGGTAGGAGGGCTCCCCGGGCAGTTTGATGGTTCTTGTTGTCACGGCAACCCATTCCATTACGCTTTCATTCCTTCATATGATTTTATTCTGTATTGGCGCCTTAGTGGGTATGGGGTTACTTACAATTGTTGCTGCCATGCCATTGTCGCTTGCCGGTACGCGAGGCGCTATTTTTGGCAATCTATTTTCAACGATAACAGCTTGTCTCTGCCTGTGGACTGGTGGCACAATTGCCTTTCAATGCCTTACAAAGGTGGGCATCTATTAAACA
>JADHOU010000057.1 GCA_016778825.1 Candidatus Puniceispirillum sp.
AATATAGATGCCGATAAGCAACCCAGCGATATAGGCAAGCGCATACCAACGAATGCCAAACCCGCCAAAATCAATGGCAAAGACATTGAATTCAGGAAGCGTGATGGCGCTATGGAGAAATTCAACGGGTTTCGGCTGGATTGTCATATCGTGTCTTTCGGTCTTTTGGCCGCGCCGCAATGGCATTTGTCATCAAAATATGCATCTGCGACACGATTTGTCGCCATCAACAACGATTGCAACCTTACTCTAGCGGCATTATCTATGATAAGAAACATCAGTCACGCGAAAAGATCGCGACAATCACCGGTTGCATAAACCGGACGGTGAAAACCGAGTAGGAGAGACATCATGGCACCGCGTTCAAATTTCATGGCCGATATTGTGCAAATGGCAAATGGTGCGGCGTCAGCCTTTGGCGGGATGCGCGAAGAAGTGGATAATCTGATTCGCCAGCGTATGGAACGAAGCTTGAATGCCCGCGGCCTTGTGACGCGCGAAGAATTTGACGCGCTTCGCACCCGCCATGAAGCGCTAGCGGCGCGGTTGGCATTTCTCGAATCGACAATGGCATCACCGGCCGAGTCGGCGGGCAAGGCTTCTACGGCTGCCAAACCAGCGGCAAAAGCCAAGTCAGCGGCAAAAAAGACCGGAAAATAATCAACGGTTTGAACCCGCCGCGAATCAGCGGAAAAGGCGAGAAAAACACAATTTCATGTGGGTCATGTCTGTTTGAGCCACAAAATATTGTATTGAATTAGATTGAATGCGCGATCCGAATTTGGCATTTTAGAGCTGGTCATCGGCAATGAAGCCGAACCCAGATTTTTGGAATGCATCGCATGGCACCTAGCCAAAATCAGCATGAAATCCTTCTTGGCGATCCCATCGAATTGGTCACGCGGTTTGTTACCAATCAGGACTGGTTGTTGCAACGGCGCGTCGAAAATGCGGTTCTTGTCGAGGTTCCGGGCAAATGGTGTGATTACCAATTAGCGGTCACATGGCAGCATAATGAAGAAGCGATGCAGGTCACGTGCCGCATTGATGTTCAATGTGAAAATGACCGTATTGGCGAAATCGCGCTTCTTGCTGCATTATTGAACCAGCAGATATTCATGGGGCATCTTGCATTGGATATTGGCACTGGCGAACTGGAATTGAGGCATACTTTGCCGCTTCGCGGGGCTGGTGGGGCGACACCTGAACAGATTGAAGATGTTGTCGATATTATGCTTGGCGAATGTGAACATTGTTTTCCGGCAATCTTTCAGGTGGCGCGGAACCAGCTGTCGGCAAGTGATGCGGCATCGGCGGCATTATTTACCACCGAGGGCGAGGCCTAATTATCATGGCGCAGCAGCAGATCACGCTGTTGGGGTGTGGCAAAATGGGAAGTGCAATGCTGGAAGGCTGGCTTTCCGATGCCAGCCTTGACGCCAATTTTACCATTATCGAACCACATCAAACCCATCTTAGCTGGTTGCGAGGGCAAAAGGCTGTTCGGCTTTATGCCGATTGTGCGGCGGCGATTGCCGATGGCGCATCGGTTAGCACAATGATCGTTCTTGCCGTTAAACCACAAATGATGGATGACGCCATTGCCGGCCTTGGCGATATGAAACATGCCGATTGTGCCTATCTTTCGATCGCTGCTGGCATTTCAACAGGCTGGTTGAAACAACGTCTTGGTGATGCGGCGATTGTCATCAGGGCGATGCCGAATACACCGGCGGCGATTGGTAAAGGCATTACCGCGCTTTATGCCGATGCGCCAAATCAGGTGTGCGATCTGGCAAGCCAGCTTTTGGCGGCAGTCGGGCAGGTTGTGCATGTTCAAGATGAAGCCCTGATGGATGGCGTTACCGCCTTGTCTGGATCAGGGCCTGCCTATGTGTTTTTACTGGTCGAAGCCATGACCGAGGCAGGCATCAAAGCAGGGATTCCCGATGATTTGGCAGCTGAATTGGCAAAGGCAACGGTTTGTGGGGCTGGCGCGCTGATGGCGGCGGTTGATACAGCACCAGCTATTCTGCGTGAAAACGTGACAAGCAAAGGCGGTACAACGGCGGCGGCACTGGCGGTTTTGATGGCCGATGACGGGTTGGCAAGCCTGATGACAAAAGCGGTTACCGCGGCAAAAGCGCGGTCAATCGAACTTGGCGAATAGGCCAAAAGACAGACAAAATATCCTCTATTTAGATTTCGCGCTGAATCTGTGCTATATTCGCCGTCCCTGCTGAACGGTGTCATCATCTGTTCAGACTGTTTTAAAATTTTATGAAAAGGATGTCTGATGTTGCAGGATTTTGCCTCGCCGCACTCAAATGATGAAAAACGCGCCGCACTTGCCGATGCGGCATGGGCACTTTTGGCCACGCATGATATCGATAAGATTGGCTTTGATATGGTTGCCGATATGGCAGGTATTGAACATGGTCTGACAGGGGCGCTTGGTGGCAGTGTGCAACGGCTGGTTTTGGCCAAGATGGCTGCGCTGGATCACCAATCAGTCATGGAAAGTTTTGACGATATCGAAGATGCTGGTGAGGTGTCTGTCCGCGAGAAAATCATCGAAGGCTTGCTTCACCGGTTTGAAACCTATGCCCCATATCGTGCGCAGATTGATCAGTTGAACCGGTCGGCTTGCCGTCACCCTGAATTGGCGTTGCGCCTGCTTGATGGGCTGGAAGCCGTGGTCCGGCGTATTATGGTGATGGCTGGCGATTCCGCGCAGGGGTTAAAAGGCATGTTGCGGGTTAAAGGGGTTATTGCGGTATTTTTGGCAACAGCGCGCGTTTGGATGAAAGATGACAGCCCTGATCTTGCAGCAACAATGAAAATGCTCGATCAACGGATGGTAAAAGCCGAAGAATGGGGCGTCAGCCTTCGCCTGTTTAACGGCAAGCATGGCGATTATGCCGATCAAGATCATCATGATGACACATCGGCAGGGCGGTATGGTGTTGATAATGACTGAGGCGTCATTTGAAGATTTTCTGAAACTCGATATCAGATGTGGAACGATTGTTGCGGCCACGCCCTTTCCCGAAGCGCGCAAACCCGCCTATAAGCTGGAGATTGATTTTGGCGCGCCGCTTGGAACGCGCAAATCATCAGCGCAAATCACCACCCATTACCAGCTAGATGAATTGATTGGCAAAAAAGTCATGGCAGTGGTTAATTTTCCACTGCGCCAGGTTGGGCCATTTATGTCAGAAGTGTTGACGCTTGGCGTGCCGGATGCTGCAGGTGAGGTCGTGCTGGTCACGCCGGATCAGCCGGTGCCAGATGGCGGGAAATTATTCTAGACAGGTAATTTGATCGCAACACGAAGCCCGCCAAGCGGTGATTCACCAAGCGTTAGCTCACCGCCATGGCTTAGGATCACATCACTGGTAATCGACAGGCCGAGACCGGCACCGCCGGTGCGCCGGTTGCGCGATTCCTCAAGCCGGATAAAGGGACGGATTGCATCGGCGCGGCGTTCTTGCGGAATGCCAGCACCATTATCATCAAAGGTAATGATCACTTCATCATTGCGCATGCGGATTGCCACAATTGTTTTGGTTGAATAGCGAATGGCATTGGAAATGATGTTGGAAAAGGCACGCTGGATGGCATTGCGCCGCATCGGGAACGCCGGAATATCATCTTTGACGGGTGATAGGGTGATATCAAATTTGTGGCTTTTATGCGCTTGTGTAACCAGCCGATTCAAAAGGTCATCAACCGCCAGCTCTTGTGGAGCCTCATCACCCTCGCCAGCGGCAAACGCAAGATAGCCGTCAATCATTTCTTCCATCTCGCCGATATCGCTGCTGATGGCTTTGGTGTCTTCATTATCGGACATCAAGGCCAGTTGAAGACGCATCCGGGTCAGTGGGGTACGCAAATCATGGCTAACGCCAGCAAGCATCTCGGTGCGTTCATTCAATTGCCGCATGATGCGATAGCGCATTGCCTGAAATGCACGGCCGGCAAGCCGAACCTCGCGCGCCCCTTCAAGCCGGTAATCGGGGGCAGTGCGTCCAAGCCCAAGCTGGCGTGCCGATGTGGCCAAACGGTGGATTGGGCGCACCTGTCCGCGAAGGAACACCAAGGCAATGCCAAATAGAATGATCGAGCTGCCAACCGTCCAGCCAATAAAGGTCCAGCTTGTTGAACTAAAGATTCGTTTACGACCTGCGTAAATCCGCAAAATGCCATTTTCCATTTGCAGATCAATAAAAATCAGATTTGGGTCAGTGCTGATATCAAGCATCCAGGGCAGTTTGATCTGTCGTTTCAATTCACGCCGAAGCATGGTTTCGGCATGGGTTTCCGGCGGGTCAATTGAGGTGGCAGGCAAAACTGCGCCCGCTTGAAAATCGATTGGAAAGTTAAAATATTGCCAGCCTTTTTCAGTAATAGTCGCAATGCTGGCCGGATCTGGATTTGTGCCAATATCACTAATTAGCAAGGCTATTTCACCAGCTAGGTTTTGTGCCATATGGCGGGTGACAGTATCCCAGTGACGTTCATAGAAAATGAAAACGGTGATGACCTGCACAAAAATCATCGGCACCAAAATGATTGATAGCATTCGGCCAAACAGGGTTTTGGGAAGAAATTCGCGCAATTGCATGATCAGCCCTGCCTAACGTTTTGGTGCGGCACTGTCGGTGCGCAACATCCAGCCACGGTTCCGCACAGTTTGCAGGTAAACAGGATGGCGGGGGTCAGGCTCTAGCTTGCGGCGAAGTCGGGCAACAGCCACATCAATTGACCGGCCTTCCATACGTCCATCAAGCGCTGCGCCAAGATCATCACGCGATAGGATTTGATTGGGGCGCTTGCCAAAACTGGTCAAAAGCTGCTGCTCGGCCGTTGTGATATGTAGCCGGTCGCCTAATTTTGATAACATGCCGGTATCGGGATCAAACAGAAAGGGGCCAAAATTGATTTGCATGTCAAAATGGTCATTGCTGCGGTTGCGCTGGAGAATGCGTTTGATCCGCAGCACAAGTTCGCGCGGTTCAAATGGCTTTGACATATAATCATCAGCACCCGCCTCTAGCCCTTCAATGCGGTTTTCCGTGTTGGACATTGCTGTCAGAAATAGCGCAGGCACTGCATTGTCTTTGCGAATATCAGCCAGAAATTCAAGCCCCGTTTCACCAGGCATCATGATATCGACAATCAAAAGATCAAAGGCAATGCCTTGCAGAATTTTGCGTGCTTCGCTGGCATTCCCGGCATCAGTAACGCGAAAACCACTTTCTTCGAGAAACCGGCGAAGCAAAATGCGAAGCCGTTCATCATCATCGATGACAAGGATGTGATGCTCTGACATAAAGCCCCTCTATGATTGAATGCCGAGTTAAGTGAATTTAAGGCCCGTCAATTCAACTCAATTTCACGTCAATTCAATTTAGCGCAATTCAATTTGGCGCAATTTTGGTCATTTCGATTCGTTTGGCACAATGATCGTAATCAGATATCTCTTGTCTGATCTTGCTGGGCGATCTGGTCAATCGTATCGCTGTCGAGTAATCCTCGCAATACCCGTTGGAATCCATCAACCGCATCAACGCCGGCTTCACGATAGGCAGCGGCAAAACGGCGCCCCTGCAACGAGGTTAGGCGTGATTCAAACGCGATGCCGGTTCCGGTAAGATATAGCAAACGCTGGCGGCGGTCAGTTGCGCCAGGTTTTTGGGTGACATAGCCATCTTGCATCAATCCAGACAGAACACGCGACAGGCTTTGTTTGGTGATGCAAAGGATGGTCAAAAGATCACTGACCGTGATTCCGGGATTGCGACCAATGAAATAGATCGCCCGATGATGCGCACGCCCCATATTCTGTTCAGCAAGAATCGAGTCGGCTTCACCGGTGAAATCGCGGTAGGCGAAAAACATTAATTCAATGCCGCGGCGCAATTCTTCTTCGCGGAGAAAAAGAGCCTTGCCAATTGGTTTTACGTCAGCCATGTTGACCAATATAGAATGTAAGTGTTAAAAATACCTGTAGTCTTTAGCATGAAATGGCCGAAATGGAACCATTTAAATTCGTGAGACAAAAGCTTTGGCTGTTTTTAGGGAGAGCAGGATATGGCATTGATTCCTTTTGATGATCGCGATGGTAGCATTTGGATGGATGACGAAATTGTGCCATGGCGTGATGCAAAAGCACATACGTTAAGTCACGGGCTGCATTATGCCAGTCTGGTGTTCGAAGGCGAGCGAGTCTATGCTGGAAAAATCTTTAAAGGGCGCGAACATACGGTTCGGCTTCGTCAATCAAGCAAATTGCTGGATTTTGATCTGCCGATTTCAGATGATGCGGTGGACGCTGCCAAACAGGCCGTTATCAAAGCCAATAACATTGTTGATGGTTATGTGCGGGCCTATTGTTGGCGCGGTTCTGAAATGATGGCGATTTCGGCGCAGCAAACAACCGCGCATCTGGCGATTGCTGCATGGGAATGGCCAAGCTATTTTGACCCTGAAACCAAGATGAAGGGCATTACGCTTGATATCGCGAGCTGGAAACGGCCATCGCCCGAATCAGCACCGGTTCATGCCAAGGCAGCCGGTCTTTATATGATTTGTACGCTGTCGAAACATGAGGCCGAGCGCAAGGGCTTTCAAGATGCGTTGATGATGGATTATCGCGGCTATGTTGCCGAAGCTACCGGCGCCAATGTGTTTTTTGTTGATGATGCCGGCACGCTTCATACGCCGATTGCCGATTGTTTCTTGAATGGCATTACCCGCCAAAGCGTGATTGCCATGGCCAAATCAATGCAAATTGAAGTGGTCGAGCGTCATATCAAGCCCGATGAGTTAGGCGCGATGCGGGAATGTTTTTTAACTGGCACGGCAGCCGAGGTTACGCCGGTTTCCAGAGTTGGTGACTATCAATTCACCCCGGGTGAAATTTGCCGCAAAATGGTTGAAGGCTATAGCGCATTAGTTCACGCCTAATTGATCAAACGCCCAAAATTATTAGAAGATTACAAAAGCCACGAACCTCATGCGGTTCGTGGCTTTTTGTTAGCCGCCTGTAACGGGAGGGAAAAAGGCAATTTCGTCACGATCGCCAATCGGAGTGGCAAGGTCACCATAAACACGGTTGACAGCAACCCTAACCGCATCAAGATTTTGTAAAGCGGTTTTATGACCAGCTGATTTACATGTGATATGCGGGATCAAAGCACCAACAGTATCAACGCCATCTGGGATGGGCATATCTTCAAATGAACAGCCGGTATGTTCCTTTAGCCACGCAAAATACATAATTTTCATTATCTATGGTCTCATTTATCATTGTTGGGCGGGCGGCTATGACGCAGCTGCCAATTGTGTCTTGTTATGATTCAACAGCCGCTGCGGTCAATCAAGGCCTAATTGTGATTTTGCAGCGATGATGCAGCCTAGCGAAGGCTATTTACATGCCCCAAGGCACCCCTGACATAGCCTGACCCTGTCTGCACCGTCAGAATTGCGGCAATCCATAAAAGGATTAACCCAATCTCATGCGCGAAAGGAAAGCCTGGAAAGCCCGGCGCGCCCATCAAAAAGCCAAGCGCCAGAATCTGCGCGGTGGTTTTCCATTTGGCAAGCTTGGTGACGGGTGCTGATACATTTTGTTTCGCCAGATATTCGCGCAATCCCGAAATCATAAATTCACGAATGAGAATTATCAAAGCTGGTAACAAAAACAGCCATCCACTTGTTTGCACACTGGCAAGCGCCAGCAATACCGCCGCGATCAGCAATTTATCGGCGATTGGATCCAGCATCTCGCCAAACGGCGATTCAACTTTAAGCCTCCGTGCAATATAGCCGTCAACATAATCGGTAACGCTGGCAATTGTATAGAGATACAGCGCCAATTGGTAATAGAAGGGCGCTACGTCACTCCAGATCAAAACCGCAATCAGCGGCGTGATGGCAATGCGCATAACGGTCATCCAATTTGGAAGCGAAGCAAGTGTAAACATGAATGCGCCTGCGATCCTTGGCGAAAAGCCTAGTTTATAATCTAGCCCTTAAAGATGGTTCAGGTGAACCAACTGGACTATCTAGGAGCCACTATAGAACCAATCATAGATTTGTTGAGCATATTTTTTTGAAATTCCCTCAACCGCTTCTAAATCGCTAAGCCCAGCGGCAGCAACCGCGCGCGCCGAGCCAAAATGCGCCAAAAGTGCCTTTTTGCGCTTTGGCCCAATGCCCGGAACCGCGTCTAACGGATTGGTAAATTCGGTCTTAGTTCGTTTGGCGCGATGCGTGCCGATGGCATAGCGATGTGATTCGTCACGAAGCCGTTGCAGAAAATGCATTGCTGCGCTGTCGGGTGCAAGGGTAAAGCTGGCGCGGCCACGGATATGAAATTGTTCG
>JADHOU010000058.1 GCA_016778825.1 Candidatus Puniceispirillum sp.
CTGATGTGGTTGGCACGCTTCGCTATTGTGATGGCATGCGCATTTCGATTGACCATCGCCATGAACAGGTTGGTGATATTGCCGTGCATTTTCCAGTTGTCGGTTATGTCATGACGCCAATTGACTGATCTGTCCGATGCTTAATCCGAGATAGAAACGCAAGGCCAAGATAGAATTTCACGGCGCACTTATCTGGCAATCATACTGCACTGATTTGGAAAAAAGAATTAACCGGCCCCATTCTAATAGTTTGATGGGGCGGGAATAGCCCTATCGGCAATATAATGCTTATGGGGATATTTGATGCAAAAATCAACATCGCTGAATGAGGCCGAAATTAAGGCTTTTACCGATCAGGCATTGTTTGCGAGGTCGCCGACCCCAGGAGGGAAGGGTGCCATAGGTCGCGATGTGGATCATGGCGGGCGCCATTATGGGAATTGTTTTAACGATTGGCATTTTCACGATTTTGACGTGATCATCCAATGACCAAACGATGATTAATTGGGAAATGACCCAATAAAATCTGTTACATACCGCTAGGCGGTGATGGCATAAAGCCCCGACCGGTCGCCACCAATATGGGTGATTTTTTCCGCGCTAATCAGCCGGTTGAATGACCGGTAAACCGTTGGCATCGGAATGTTGCGAACAAGATAATGTGATCGGATATCATGGATTGATACTGGTTCGTTGGTGTCATTTGATAGCAGTACAACGGCTGCATAGACATGCTGTTCATTTGCGGTGAAATCAGCCAAGCCAACGTCTTTTTCCATATCCGTAATGGTTTCAAGCAGTCGTGCAAACACAAGGTGGCTAGACACTTGCAAATCTCCTGAACGTTTTAAGCAATCCAACTAATATGAATAAGACTATCACAAGCCCCATGACATCGCCAATAATGAAACGCGTTAGTACATCAAAAGTATCCTCAATCGGAAACCGACCTTCAAGAAACAGGGTTGAGAAAAAGGAGTTGATAATCGAACTTAAAAGTCCGGCAAAAACCAGCGTTCGCCAGCTGATCACGCCAGTTGATTTCGGGTAAACATCAATCCGGACAAAACGCATCAACTCGAATGCAACCGGTGCGCATAATGCGCCAACCATCGGAATGATAAAATCAGCCTGGGTCAATGGGCTAGTGTCGGGGCGCGTTACAAAATAGACGCAGATCGAAGCGGGAATAAGCGCCAAAATCGATTTTGGCCCAACCATCCATGCTCCTAGCACCCTTACCGCATGGGGTAGGTACAAAAGGCTGACGACAGCAACATTGCGTTCCACCATCATCGTTTCAATCGGCATGATGATCAGATGTTGAAACGTAATCAAGCCAAGATAAGCAAGAAAAATAAGCACAAACCAATGCGAGAAGAATTTTGAAAAATGCGGGTTCATGGGGTCTTTATAGGTCTCATACGGAAGTAAAATTAGATAAAATGCCGGAAAATACACGCAACGGTACCAGCCAATCTCGGGCTATTAACATTAGATAATTGTAATATTTTGATCGCGGCAAGCCAAGGGCGCTTGGCCTGATTTATTCAATTAAAACCAACGAAACATGCCAATTAGCCCTGCTGTAGCGTAAAATAGCTGAAGAAGCATGATGCCACGATGCTTGCCGAAATGGGCCCATAGGCCAATCAAACCTGCCGACAGAAACAAAAGCAGGAAGCCGATAAATTCCGCGCCGATATTTAACGCAATCAGCATTGAATATAGAATTGCTGTTCCAACACCTGTCCATTCAAGCCATTTTTGCCTATCCATGATGAATGACCTTTTTGCTGTAATGGCGCGCGGTGTTGGAACAATGTTTGTTCGGTTTGTGCTGGCCTATTGTGCGACGAGCCAGCCACCATCGACGTCAATTGTGGTGCCAGTGATAAAATCATTCTCAATCGCAAAGATAATGGCTTGTGCCACTTCGGCAGGATGGCCAGCGCGGTCTACCAGATGGGTTTTTGTGACATTCTGGTAATGTTTGGCGCGATCTTCACCACTCAACGCCACCATTGGCGTGTCGATAATGCCCGGTGAAACCACATTCACCCGCTTTGGTGCGATTTCGGCGGCAATGGCACGCGCCAAGGCTTCAACAGCGCCACCAACAGCCGATAGGGCAATCTGCCCGGGCTTTGGTTTACGGGCAGGACTGCCGCTAACAAGAACGATGCTTCCATGATCGCGAACATGCGATGCGCCATAGCGCAGAACATTGGCATAGCCCCATAGCTTGTCAAACGAGCCTTGAAAGCCTTTCATATCCATTTCCATGAATGGGCCAAAGGCGCGTGAACCGCCAGTGGCGGAATTGACAAGAATGTCGATATCGCCTTCAGCATTGAAAAAGGCTTCAACCGCCTCACTGTCTCGGCTGTCTAGCGCGGCAAGACGAATGCCGGCCGGAACATCACCAGCTTTGCTTGGGTCACGGCTTACCGCAACAACATCTGCGCCTTTTTCAACAAGCATAAGGCTCGTCGCAAGGCCAATACCCGATGTGCCACCAAGAACAATGGCTTTTTTACCTGCAATATCCATAATGTCTTTCGATCCTTTATAATCAACAGTAAATCTGAAGAAACCAAGCTAGAGCATTTTGCCCGCTACCAGCAATATGATAATGCCGCCTGTCAGTTCTTTTGGCAAATTTGTCGCGCCCATTTACCAGTAATATCGCGGCTTTGATTTGAAAATAGCGGAGGTATCATCGCCGCTGCGCGAATATTGGCAAACTAGCTATTTCATTTTCGCAACTATCTTTTTGATTTGGCGTAGGCTGGTGGTTGCAGTTTTCAGGTTTTGTTCCAGCTGTTCAACCTGGGCTTTTAACTGGGTGATCTGGCGTTCAGGAAGGGCTGGTTGCGGCGGCTGTTTGCCAAGCCCGCTTAGCAAATAAGGCGGTGAAATATTCAAAATGCCGGCAAGCGCAACAAGCTTGTTTGCCCGTGGTTCAGATCGGTCTGCTTCCCATGCTTCATAGGTGTTTGCTCGCACGCCAAGGCGTTTGACAACATCGGCAACACTTAATCCCGATGCTTCGCGTGCCATTGAAATGCGCCCGCCAAGGGTGGTGTCTTCCTCATTTTCGTGGAAAATCGTTCTGTGTGGCATGGTAATGGGCCTCGGTGCGATGAAAGGGCAAAGCGACTTGCGGAAAGTGACCTGCTGAGTAAAAATCGATAAACCAAGCCTAACCCGAGCCAAGGATGCCGATCAACCCTTAGCGGCAAATTTGCGGCAATGGATTTGTGGGGCAGCGATGATGATTGATCAGCGATTGACGAAAGCCATGTTCTGGACAAACATAAATCCCTTATCGTGTTATGGCCGGTCTGGCAATGGCGCGATTTATTGTTTTCGTCAGTGAGGCATATCTGAAATGCTTGTTGTTCAAATTCTAATTGTTGGCGTTGTTGCCTGTGCCATTTTCGATCTCTGGCAGCGTCTGTTTCAAAAACTGACAGCGACTCCGCCAAGTAATTGGGGGATGGTGGGGCGCTGGAGCCTTGGCTTATTAACCAGCGGTCAGTTAATTGCCCGTGACCTTGAATTTCAAGCTGAACGAAAAAATGAATTGGCGGTTGGTTGGCTTGTTCATTATGGCGTCGCGATTGGGTATGCGGCCGTTTATGCGTGGCTTATGGATGCCACTATTTTGAAGGCAGAGTTGGTTGATGGCTTGATTTTTGGCGTGATAAGTGTGGCGGTGCCTTGGTTCTTTTTTCTACCGTGTCTTGGCAAAGGTATGTTGGGGCGTTTAACGCCAAACCCGCCACTGGTTTGCGCATTGGCCTTGATGATGCATTCGCTTTTTGGCGTGTCGATTGGGCTCGGCTTTGCGGTTTTCGCTGGCTAGGGGCGCTTGGCGCAGATTTCCCTTACAATGATTTATTATCAACCGGCTGGATTTTTTTTACCAGATAGCGATGCGTTCCTTCCATGATAAGCTGGTCATGCTGGTTCAAAACAATTGCCCGTATTTCGATAATGCCGGTGGTGCGCTGCGGCGTTAATTTGACGATTTCCAGCCCCGGATAGGCGGTATCACCAGCATAAAGCGGGTGATGCATTTCGCCGGAAAAAGATAAAAGCGCAACAAGGCTATCGGCTGTTTGCTGGGGAAAATTGCCAGCACCGGCGGCAGTCTGGATAAAAACCTGCAGGCCATGCGCCAACAGTGCTGGATGGCCACGTTCCTTGCAGAATTCGACATCATAATGGATTGGGTCATTGTCGCCCGATGCCAATTGGAATGCCGCAAACAGCGCATCCGTCATTGTTCGTGATGGGATATAGAAAGTTTCGCCAATGGCAAAATCGTCAAACCATCTTGTTTCGGGGGCGTGAAGGCGGGGCATGATCATGTCCTTTCAGCGGTGCAGCATTGTGCCTTTAGCGCGTGATTTCGTGCACTTCGATAATGTTACCATCAGGGTCATAAAAGAAGATCTGTTGCCAGCCCGCAACCGCTGTTTCGCCCCAATCAGAATAGGCAATGCCCTTTTCCTCAAGATGCGCTTTGAAAGCGGCTAAATCATCGGTGCGATAGGCAATGTGACCGCGTTCAAGCGGGTTGACGATATGGCCGGTGCGAAATCCAACTTGCATATCCTTTTGCGCCAGATGGGTTTGGATATGGCCATCTGAAACAAAGGCAACATCGCCATCATAGCCCCTTTTCTTTTCGAGAACCGGCAATCCTTCGGTTTCGGTTTTTAGCCCCAAAACATCTCGGTAGAAATGATCCATACCAGCAACATTATTGGTTGATAGATTTATATGATGCAGCCTTAACTTCATTTTATCCTCGTTTCTGCGCTTTGCCGGTTCTCTATCAATCCAGCTTGTCAAGCTGGCGTCAATCAGAGACAGTGAATTGGCTGATATTTTTACCGATAATTTGCCGCCATTGGCCTTTGGTAAAACTAATCTTTTCGGAGATCGCCAACGGGCCAATATAACCTATGGAGATAGAGCTGATGAAAATGGCAATTGTAACAGGTGCAGCCCGCGGCATTGGACTTGCCACGGCCCGGCTTTTTGTCGATCAGGGCTATCAGGTGGCGATGGTTGATCGCGATGAAGACGCGCTTGATGCGGCGGCGGCGTCACTTGCTGGCGGCACGGCCTTTGTTTGTGATGTATCTGACCCTGCAGCTGTTGACGAAATGGTTGCTGCGGTTCTGGCGGTTTCAGGGCGGATTGATTGTCTTGTCAATAATGCGGGTGTTGCTGATTTCTGCCCGATTGAAGATACCAGCTTTGCGCGTTGGCGCACTGTTATGGCAACCAATCTTGACGGTGTTTATCTATGTTCGCGGGCGGTTCTTGCCGCGCTGAAGCAAAGCCGCGGCAGCATTGTCAATATTGCTTCGATTTCCGGATTGCGCGCATCAACATTGCGCGTTGCCTATGGCACGTCAAAGGCTGGTGTGATCCATCTAACCCAGCAATTTGCCGCCGAAATGGGTGAATTTGGCATTCGGGTGAATTGCGTGGCACCCGGTCCGGTGCGTACGAAATTGGCAATTGCGGTTCATAGTCAGGCGATTATTGATGCTTATCATGATGCGATCCCGCTGAACCGCTATGGCAGTGAGGCCGAAGTTGCCGAGGCGATTGTGTTTCTTGGTTCGGAAAAGGCCAGCTATATTACGGGCCAGACATTGGCGGTTGATGGCGGCTTTGACTCAACCGGTGTTGGCCTGCCCGCCCTGCGTGATTGAGTGGCGTCTTTAAGTGGCGCGTCTGATCGGCGTGGGAATTTGGCTTAAATTTGGCTTAAATTATGTGGCTAGCCATTGCGTTCAAGCATGACATTGCCACGGGTGCGCGCCGCAGCATGATAGCCATTGGCCAATAGCCAGCTTAGAATATCGCGTTCCCATTGTTCGTTAATGCCATCTTCCATCACAATTAATTTCGGATATTGCGCTTTGGCAATATTTTCAAAAAAGGGAAAAAGGGCGCGATCTTCCATACCCTCAATGTCGATCTTGATCACATCGGCGCGGGCAATGCCATTGATTTTCAAGATTTCAACAAGCGGTAAAACCTCAACATCAATATGCGTTTTGCCAACGCGCTGATTGACGATTGAGCTGCTGCCAAAATCATTATCTGAAATGGTCAGATGCGCGATGCCTTTTGTGGCCCCAATGGCAACATCATGAACGGTAATTTTTGATTGCAAATCATTGAGCGCCATATTGTCGCGCAGCCGCGCCAGAACGGTCGGGTTTGGCTCAATTGCGATGACCTTGCCAGCGCTCATCAGCGCAACATTCAACGCGTAATATCCAATATTGGATCCAATATCGACAAAAACGCCGCCATCGGTCAAGTGACGCTTGATCAGCGCTAATTCGGCGCCTTCGCGCTGTTTTGCACTAAACATGATTTTGGATTCGATGGTGTTTTGGCGCGGTTGAAGCCGCAATTTCAAATTCTGGTAAATCAGGTCAACAGGCTTGTCGCCATTGATCCAGTTCCAAAGCTGCGAGAACAGCAACTTTAACCGGCCGCGTCCAAGCCCCATTTTTGCCAGCCCAAGGATAAGGCGGCTAACACCTGTCGGCGCGAAAGTTCCAAATTGTTGCAATGATTCGTAACCTTGCTGAAAATGATGATCTTAAAAAGCCTTTAAAACTAACCTGATCATCTAATTGATCCAAGAAGATTGTGATGCTGCAAAGCCTGTCCGCGAAATGGGCGAGGCACGTGCTGCCTTACGCAATTATCTTGCTGGTGATGACTGGCCGAACCCACGCTCAACTTCATCTTGAGGCACCTCGGGTTACAACGCATTTTTTTATGGATAATTTTTGAAAAGGATGGTGCTGGCGGAGAGACTCGAACTCCCAACCGCCCGATTACAAATCGGGTGCTCTACCAATTGAGCCACGCCAGCTATCCTCGGCTTTTTAACAGAGATTTCTGCATGGTCAATAGCGGTCATGTGAAAAAAATTTCTTTTGGCAAAATCTACGTCATTTCATGACCGTTTATTTGCCTGATGCAAAAAGGCATCACGGGCAATACTGGCAAGGTGATGTGCCAAAAGGCTTTCTGGGCCACGTCTTGCTAAATTCAGCGGGTTTTAGCAAAGGGTTGCCAATATCGGGCGTTCAAGCGTTTATGCGGTTAATCCGCTTAATACAGGCTTGCGGCGTAAAGCGCGATCGCGGCCGCATTCGACACATTCAGGCTTTCGGCATCATCATTGATATTGATTCGGACAAGCATGTCGCAACGATCGCGGCTCAGGCGGCGCAAACCGCTGCCCTCAGCGCCAAGCATGATGACAAGCCGTTGATGGGCGGCCAGTGCGCTAACCTCAACATCGCCGTCGCCAGCAAGGCCGGCAACCAAAAACCCGTTATCCTGCAATTGTTCAATGGCGCGCGCCAGATTCACCACGCGGATCAAGGGTATATGATCAAGCGCTCCCGATGCGGTTCGGGCCAGAACACCATTTTCTTCGGCGGCATTGCGAAATGTGGTGATTAGACCAGCAACACCAAAAGCGCGTGCCGAGCGCATGATTGCCCCGACATTGCGCGGGTCAGATAGCTGATCAAGAAGCAATACCCTTACTGGTGACGCGCTGTCTGGGATTGCTGTTATGCCTTGTTTGGCGGCAAGTTCCGCCAGAAAATCGTCAAGATGCGGCGGGTCAAGCGGCCAGACTGCGGCGGCCATGCCTTGATGAACAGCCTTTTCGCCAGCCCCGCCAATACCATCAAGGCGCGCGCGTTCAATCATTTGTGGCGTGGGGATATCATTTTGACGCTGCTGGTCAAGACGGCCAATTTCTGTTTCCAGCGTGTCGGCAATGTCGGCGGCGACATAAAGCTGCTGAATCCGGCGATCCGGATTCGCAAGCGCGGCAAAAACCGCATGGCGTCCCCAGATGAAATAGCCATTTTGTGGGTGTTTTGGGGCAGTCTTGCCGGTTGCGGCAGCGGTTTGCCCGTGATTTGAGGGTCGCTTATTGTCGTAACGGCGTCCGCCGCCAGCGTTAACGTCGCCACGATTAGGAATTGGCTTTTGCCGATTTCGGTCCGGTTTTTTCGCTGAATGTTGTTTTTTCGCGCTTTTTGGGGTCATAAGACGACTTCTTTGTTGACAAATTAGCTGTGCCTTTTTATCTCGCAGGATCGTCGCTGTTTTGCAAGCAAAGAGCGTTCGATGAAAATGGCAATCCGGTGG
>JADHOU010000059.1 GCA_016778825.1 Candidatus Puniceispirillum sp.
ACAATTGCCTCACTGGCGGCTGCAGCCGGTTTGGCAGCATCAGCAACAATTGCCTCACTGGCGGCTGCAGCCGGTTTGGCCGTATCCACATCATCAGGCGACTGGATTAGCACCGGCACCTCCGTCTCGGTTTCCGGCAAGAGCGCAACTAATGGTTTGGTTTCAGTATCTTGATAAATTTCAACAGCCAGACTGCGATCGGCCATTTCGGTTGTTCCGTCACTGCGTTCCATCGCAACCGAAATCAAATGCTGGCCAGCCGCAAGTGATTTTTCAAGCACAATCACCCATTCACCATTTGCATTCGCAACTGTTTCGCCAAGCAAAATGTCACCTTCAAAAATACGGATTTTTGCATTTGGCGCCGCCGTGCCGGCAAATACCGCTGCGCCATCAGGCTTGACGCGTGCCAGATCAATCGTCAAAGGCGCTGCGGGCGTGGCATTGGGCGGCTGCAAGCTTGTGTCGCTATCCTTGCCAGAATCCAATGTTTCAGCCTTATCAGCCGCCAATTTTGACAGCTCGATTGATGGGCTTTGTGGCTGAACCTGCTGGTCACCCTCAACATCAAGAAGCACCATCGACAAGGCGATCGCAACAAGCACCCCACCCAGCGCAAACAGAATATAAAGCATTGATCGCACTGTTGTGGTTTCCCGTTTGTTGATGAATGACTGTTAACAGACTAATGCTAATTGCGTTAAGGTTCAATGTTAGTTAAATGCAGCCTTGGCATTAAAAGGAATTTCGATGAAAAAAATTTGTGTTTTTACCGGCGCCGCCTCAGGCATAAACCCTCTTTATAAAGACGCTGCCTATCAAATGGGACAAATGGTCGGGTCACGCGGTCTTGGGCTTGTCTATGGTGGCGGCAAAATGGGTTTGATGGGCGCGGTCGCCGATGGGGTGCTTGCTGCCAATGGCCACGTTACCGGCATTATTCCGCAATTTCTTGATAATGTTGAGGTTGGGCATAAGGGCGTTGCCGATCTTCACATCATCGATTCGATGCATGAACGAAAAGCCATGATGTATGATATATCAGATGCCTTCGTTATTTTCCCCGGTGGTCTTGGCACGCTTGATGAAACCATGGAAATCATCACATGGCGCCAGCTTGGATTGCATAACAAGCCGATCATAATCGTTAATTTAAACGGCTATTGGGATTCGATGTTGATCATGTTCCAGAATATTATTGATCAGGGCTTTATGCATCATGGGCACACAGGTCATTTTGATCAGGTAGATGATCTTGACGGTTTGATGGACAAACTTGATCAGCTGTTCTAGCCCGACCGTTTACAAGCGCATTATTAAGCGCCACATCATCACATAAAAATCTCCGATAACGATAGTCATAAGGATAATCGCCATCGGGGATTTGTTTGAGGTGGCGGGATTGTCTCCCGCCAAAGATATTTGCCACCAAAGGCTTTGGCAATTAGCCGATGATGCTGTTCAGCGTCGCGCTTGGGCGCATCACCAATGCCACTTTGTCACTGGCAGCATGATAATAGCCGCCAAGATCGCATGGCTTGCCTTGGGTTGATGCCAATTCGGCAGTGATTGTCTTTTCATTATCAGCAAGCGCAGCTGCCAATTCCGCGAAATCATCGGCCAGATCCTGATCTTCGGTTTGAGCGGCAAGAGCCTGCGCCCAATAAAGAGCAAAATAATAATGGCTGTCGCGCGTATCGGTCTGGCCAACACGGCGTGACGGCGATTTATCATTTGCCAACAGCAATTGTGTTGCAGCATCAACCGCCTTGCCAAGCAGGCCAGCCTTCATGTTGCCAGTAGATTCGGCAACAAAATTCAATGATTCACCAAGCGCACAAAATTCACCAAGCGAGTCCCAGCGCAAATGGCCTTCTTTGATCAATTGCTGAACATGTTTTGGAGCTGACCCGCCAGCGCCTGTTTCAAACAGACCGCCGCCATTCATCAGCTTGACCACAGACAGCATTTTTGCCGATGTTCCAAGCTCAAGAATTGGAAATAAATCAGTTAGATAGTCACGAAGCACATTGCCGGTGATTGAAATGCAATCTTTGCCAGCGGTGATAGTTTCAAGTGAAAATCTGGTCGCTTCACGCGGTGCCATGATTTTAACCGATGCTTCATCAACGCCAAGCTTGGCAAGCATTGATTTCACATAAACAATGATTTCCGCGTCATGCGGCCGTGCCGCATTTAGCCAGAACACGGCCTCGGCACCGGTTGCCTTTTGACGGGCAAGACCAAGCTTAACCCAATCTTCGATTGGTGCCTGATTGGTGCTAGATGACCGCCAAATATCGCCCTTTTGCACCTGGTGCTCATGCAAAATTTTGCCATTTTCCAGAACGTAGCGAACCACACCATCTTCCGACATCTGAAAAGTTGTTGGATGCGATCCATATTCCTCGGCCTTTTGCGCCATCAGACCAACATTGGATACTGATCCGGCTGTTGTTGGGTCAAGCGCGCCATTTTCCTTAAAAAAATTAATGGCTTCCTCATAAACAGGCGCATAGGAATTATCCGGAATAACGCATTTGCAATCTTGCTCGCTGCCATCTGGCCCCCAGCCCTTTCCGCCAGCGCGAATCAAAGCTGGCATTGACGCATCGATAATCACATCTGACGACACATGGAAATTGCTTAGCCCTTTATCCGAATTCACCATATAAAGCGGTGGATTGGCGGCAAAGCAAGCCGCAAGATCGGCTTCCAACTCAGCGCGTTTTGCGGCCGGAAGCGAGGCAATCCGGGCCTCAAGATCACTAAGCCCCAGATTATAATCCATGCCTAATTCGCGTAAAACATCATCATGTTTGGCGACAAAATCTTCAAGCAGCACGCCAACAGCCTGGCCAAAGATTATCGGGTCAGAGACTTTCATCATTGTTGCTTTTAGATGAACCGAGAATAATACAGACTTCGCCTTGGCATCGGCCAGCTCGTCGCGCAAAAAGGCGCGTAAAGCAGCCAAAGACATGAAAGAGGCGTCAACAACGGTTCCCGCTTTTAGCGTCAGGCCTTCTTTTAAAACAGTGACCTGACCGGCTTTGTTTTCAAATTCGATTTTTGCCTTGCCAGCCTTATCAGCGCTCAAGGTTGCCGATTTTTCATTCGAGAAGAAATCACCTGATGACATTGATGATACATGGGTTTTTGAATCAGCCGCCCAAACGCCCATGGAATGCGGGTTGTTCTGCGCATAGATCTTGACCGCATGCGCGCTACGCCGGTCAGAATTGCCCTCACGCAGAACCGGATTAACCGCACTGCCCTTGACCGCATCATACCGCGCGGCAATGGCGCGTTCTTCATCATTTGCTGGTGCTACCGGATAATCGGGAAGATTATAACCTTGTGCCTGCAATTCGCTGATCGCGCCAACAAGCTGGGGAATTGATGCTGAAATATTTGGCAGCTTAATCACATTAGCGGCTGGTGTTTTCACCCATTCTCCCAATTCTGCCAGATCGTCCGGCTGGCGCTGGGCATCGGTCAGAACTTCAGGAAATACAGCGATCAAACGACCTGCAAGCGAGATATCACGCCGCCCAATGGTTAACCCAGCAGGTTTTACAAAACGATTGATGATCGGCAAGAGCGAGGCACTGGCCAATTCCGGGGCTTCGTCCACTTTTGTATAGATTAAATCTGGGTTGGCTGTATCTGACATATTCTTTGCCTTTTCATATGATGATCAAAACACACCCCGGGATCGGGGAAAACGTAACTGGGCCTTTTGGCCAGTTTTATAGGGCGGCAGCAACCGCTTTTAATGCTTCGGCTGCCTTACTGGCATCAGGGCCGCCAGCCTGCGCCATATCAAGCCGCCCACCACCGCCGCCGCCGCCAAGCGCCGCCGACCCGATCTTGACCAGATCAACCGCACTTTTTTGACCAGCAAGATCCGCCGTAACTGCAACAACAATCGATGCTTTGCCAGCATCAGTCGCAACAAGACAGATCACCGCATTTTCAACCGATGATTTGATTTCATCGGCCATTGATTTCAATTCGCGTGCCGGCGTGTCTTCAAGCAACCGCCCAACAAAATTGACGCCATTGATAATATCACTGCCATTCCCAGCACCGCCGCCACCGCCAGCGGCCAATTTACGCCGCAGCTGGCTGATATCACGTTCAGCCTTTTTACGGTCTTCGACAAGCTGGGCAACACGGTCGGCAAGCTGGTCGGGTGCGATCTTCAGCAGGTCAGCGCTTTTGGTCAAAATGGCATCACGCGAATTAATCCAAGCCAGCGCACCTTCATGCGTTACCGCCTCGATGCGGCGCACCCCGCCAGCAACAGCAGATTCCGAAATAATTTTCAATAGGCTTATATCGCCTGTCCGGCCAACATGGGTTCCACCACATAATTCAACCGACCATGCCTTGCTTGGATCATCATCAGCCGCACCACCCATTTGCACAACGCGAACTTCATCGCCGTATTTTTCGCCAAACAGCGCCAATGCGCCAAGCTCGATCGCGGCATCAGGCGTCATAATACGGGTTGTGACATCCGAATTCATCCGAATCCGCGCATTGACAATTTGCTGAACCTGATTCAATTCATCGGCCGAAACCGCCTTTTGATGGGAAAAGTCAAACCGCAGTCGGTCAGGGCTAACAAGCGAGCCCTTTTGAGCCACATGATCACCAAGCACAAGCCGAAGCGATTCATGAAGAAGATGCGTTGCCGAATGATTGGCGCGAAGCCGCAAACGGCGCGACACGTCAATCTGCAACCGAACCTCTTCCCCCTTGGCAAGTGTACCAGAGATAATTTCGACATGATGGATAAACAGACCCGACGGGGTTTTCTGGGTATCAGTGACGCGGGCGGTGCCGTTTTCCCAGCTAATCGTGCCGACATCACCAACCTGACCACCCGATTCACCATAAAATGGGGTTTGGTTGACAATCATCCGCCCTTTGCCAGCTTTGCCGATTTCTTCGATTTCGGTATTGCCATCAACAAGCGCCGTAACAATGGCTTCGACTGAATCTGATGTGTAGCCCAGAAATTCTGTCGGCTCTAGATTTTGCGCCAGATCAAGCCAAATGGTTTCAGTGGCACTGTCACCTGATCCGCTCCATGCACGGCGGGCATTGGTTTTTTGTGCATCCATTGCGGCGTTGAACCCATCAAGATCAACCTTCCAACCATAACCTCGCATGAAATCTTCGGTTAGATCAAGTGGAAAGCCAAAAGTATCATAAAGCTTAAAGGCAGTTGCGCCATCAAGTGTGCCACCGGCGGCCTTGCCAGCCAGCTCGTCATTCAGAATGCGCAGGCCGCGACCAAGCGTTTCTTTGAAACGGGTTTCTTCCAGCTTCAGCGTTTCGATAATCAGCGATTGCGCACGGCCCAATTCACCATATTGCGCGCCCATTTCGGCAACAAGGGTTGGCACAAGCCGGTACATGGTCGGCTCAGCGCATCCCATTTGGTGAATATGGCGCATCGCACGCCGCATAATCCGGCGCAAAACGTAGCCGCGCCCCTCATTTGACGGCAATACACCATCAGCAATCAAAAAAGATGACGCCCGCAAATGATCCGCAACAACCCGGTGAGAAATATTATGGCTTCCATCCGCATCAGTGCCCGAAACATCTGCCGAAGCCTCTATGAATGCCCGCATTAGGTCAATGTCATAATTATCATGCTTGCCCTGAAGCACCGCCGCGATACGTTCTAGCCCCATGCCTGTATCAATTGACGGCTTTGGCAGGGCAATACGTTTATCCGGTGTCTGCTCAAACTGCATAAAGACCAGATTCCAGATTTCGATAAAGCGATCACCATCTTCATCAGGTGACCCTGGCGGGCCGCCCGCGATATGATCGCCATGATCATAGAAAATTTCCGAACAAGGCCCACAAGGACCGGTATCACCCATCGCCCAGAAATTGTCGGATGTGGCAATGCGAATGATGCGGTCATCTTTCAGACCAGCAATTTTCTTCCATAGATTGGCCGCTTCGTCATCTTCATGGTAAACCGTGACAAGCAGTTTTGACACATCAAGACCATATTCCTTGGTGATTAAATTCCACGCCAATTCAATAGCATTTTCCTTGAAATAATCGCCAAAGGAGAAATTACCAAGCATTTCAAAAAATGTGTGATGACGCGCCGTATAGCCGACATTTTCAAGATCATTATGTTTGCCACCAGCACGAACACATTTCTGCGCTGTTGTCGCCCGAACATAATCGCGGGTTTCGGCACCGGTAAACAGATTTTTAAACTGCACCATGCCCGAATTGGCAAACATCAAGGTTGGATCATTTTGCGGCACAAGCGGGCTTGATGCGACAATTTCATGCCCATTTTTGCCAAAATAATCAAGAAAAGTGGCGCGGATATCATTCACACTCGACATAAGACTGCCCCCAGCACAGCGTTTGGCTTGCCACATTTGGTTTGCGGCGGCCATGTCATCACGGCAAGCGGTCATTTATGGCGCCGCACAAAGCCCAATCATTAGCGGTTACTATCTACCCGCCACAGGGGGGTCTGTCTAGATTAACTTGATGAAAGCCTGCAGCTTTTTGGCAAAGACCGCGGCGGCGGCAAAACCCCTATTTTGGCAATCTCATCACAAAGACAAAATGGTCAGCTCCAAAACAGGAACTGACCATTTCACATTATTCACGATTTGACCAAGCCTATCCCTATAAAGTTGGGAGGCTTTAGGCGATAAAACCTTATTTTGGCATTATCGATGTATCGGGTAGATCAGGCGATTCTGGCACTTTTGCTTCTTCGCTTGACGCGATTGAGTTATCAAGCATCTGATCACCAACAAGACCGGCATTTTGCCGAATGGCCGATTCGATTTCAGCCGCCAATTCGGTATGTTCGCGAAGGAATGTTTTGGCATTCTCACGGCCTTGGCCAATGCGCTGTCCATTGTACGAAATCCACGCCCCTGATTTATCAACAATACCAGCAGCGACACCAAGATCGATCAGTTCGCCCATTTTGGAAATGCCTTCGCCGTACATAATGTCAAATTCGATGGTGCGGAACGGCGCAGCAACCTTGTTTTTCACCACTTTAACACGGGTCTGGTTGCCAACAACCTCATCACGATCTTTAATGGCGCCAATCCGGCGAATATCCAACCTGACTGAAGCATAGAATTTCAGGGCATTACCGCCTGTGGTGGTTTCCGGATTGCCAAACATCACGCCAATTTTCAAACGAATCTGGTTGATGAAAATCACCAAACAGTTCGAGCGCGCAATTGACGAGGTGAGTTTGCGAAGCGCCTGGCTCATCAAACGCGCATGAAGCCCAACATGATGATCGCCCATTTCGCCTTCAAGTTCGGCGCGCGGCACCAAGGCGGCGACAGAGTCAACAACAAGAACGTCGATCGCACCTGAGCGAACCAGCGTATCAGTAATTTCCAGCGCCTGTTCACCAGCGTCAGGCTGCGAGATCAACAGATCATCAATATTGACACCAAGTTTGCGTGCATAAGACGGGTCAAGCGCATGTTCAGCGTCAACAAAGGCACAAGTGCCACCTTCTTTTTGGGCCTCAGCAACAGCATGAAGCGCCAATGTCGTTTTGCCTGATGATTCCGGGCCGTAGATTTCAACAATACGGCCTTTCGGGAAACCACCAATGCCAAGACCAATATCAAGCCCAAGCGATCCGGTTGAAATTGACTGAACATCGACCGCAGATTCGCGTTGGCCGAGTTTCATCACTGACCCTTTGCCAAACGCCTTTTCAATCTGGCCAATGGCCGCTTCAAGCGCCTTGTTCTTGTCGTCACTTTTCATTTTCATATCCACTACAACCCCAGCCATTTATGCCTCCTTAGTTGCACAACCAACGCCCCCCTGTCCATGCACTTTATATTCATGCATTTATATCGTTGCTCATTTTCACGCCGATTGCGGCTAATGAATTTAAGTCTTTCAACTTTGACGTGATGAAACGCCTGAAATGCCGGACTGAAGCTTTTTAAAATTTGCACCATTTCTGGTATCGAGCGGTTAATATGTACTTGTTTTGTTCTAATTGCAAGCCCATTTTCACCTTTTGTTCCATTTCACCTATTTGCCAAAAGAAAACGCCCATACCATTTCAAGGTATGGGCGCAGAGCAAGTTTCAAACTTTAGGCAAATGGCCTAATCGTCGCGATGAACACGTTCCATGCGTTCATGTCGTTCTTGCGCATGAAGGC
>JADHOU010000060.1 GCA_016778825.1 Candidatus Puniceispirillum sp.
CCAAATCCTTGACGACTGGCATATGCGGCAATGGATAGATTTTCACATCGCCTTTGACATCGCTGATGCTTTTCAAACAGGCAAGCGTGTTGGTGCCATCAATATTCATCGAGCAAGAGCCACAAATTCCCTCGCGGCACGACCGGCGAAACGTAAGGCTGCTATCTTTTTCATTTTTGATTTTGATCAGCGCATCAAGCACCATTGGCCCGCAATCATCGAGATCAATTTCAAAGGAATCGATGCGCGGCTGCGCATCATCATCAGGCGACCAACGATAGATTTTAAAGGTTTTCACCTTTGCGGCATCAGCCGATGCCTTATGGGTGATGCCATCGGTGATCTGTGAATTTTTAGGCAATCGAAACTCGGCCATGATTCTTTCCTCGTCCTTACCTAGTAAACGCGTGGGGCTGGTGGGATTGGGGCAACATCATTGCTCAAAGTGGTCATCACAACATTGCGGTAATCCAGCTTTGACTTGTTTTGTTCGTCAAGCCACATGACTGTATGTTTCATCCATTTTTCATCATCACGCTCGGGCCAATCTTCATGCGCATGCGCGCCGCGTGATTCCTGTCTTTGCTCGGCTGAACGGATGCTTACCAAGGCCTGACCCATCAGATTTTCCAGCTCAAGTGCCTCGATCAGATCAGTGTTCCAGATTAGCGATTTATCAGCGACACCGATTTTCCCCATCTTGGCCGCAATCTGATCCATCGTCGCAACACCTGATTCGAGTGATTCGCTAGACCGGAAAACCGCCGCATGACGTTGCATCGCATGCTGCATTTCCAACCGGATTGACGCCGCGCTTAAGTCACCATCTGCATGCCGCATGCGGTCAAATCGGACAAGCGCCTTATCGGTTGCTGATTGCGGTGCGCGTTTTGATGTGGCACCCGGTTTGACGATTTCATTTGCCCGATGCGCCGCAGCACGGCCAAACACAACGATATCAAGAAGCGAATTTGTGCCAAGACGATTGGCACCATGAACCGAAACACATGCTGCCTCGCCAATGGCCATCAGACCCGGCACAACCGCGCTCTGATCATCTTTGGTCGGTGCCAAAACTTCGCCATGATAATTGGTTGGAATACCGCCCATATTATAATGCACGGTCGGCAAAACCGGAATCGGCTCACGCGTGACGTCAACGCCGCAGAAAATCTTGGCAGTTTCGGTAATGCCCGGAAGCCGCGTGTGAAGCGTATCTGGATCAATATGCTCGAGATGAAGCATGATGTGATCTTTGTTCGGGCCAACGCCGCGACCTTCGTTAATTTCAATGGTCATGGCACGGCTTACCACATCGCGACTTGCCAAATCTTTGGCCGTTGGCGCAAATCGTTCCATGAACCGTTCGCCTTCGGAATTGGTTAGATAGCCACCTTCGCCGCGTGCGCCTTCGGTGATCAGCACGCCAGCGCCATAAACGCCAGTTGGGTGAAATTGGACAAATTCCATATCTTGCAGCGGCAAGCCAGCACGAAGCGCCATCGCATTGCCATCACCCGTGCAGGTATGCGCCGATGTACAAGAGAAATAGACCCGTCCATAGCCGCCGGTTGCCAGCACTGTTTGCTGTCCCCAGAAACGGTGAAGACTGCCATCTTCCATACAAAGCGCAATCACCCCAGCGCATTCGCCATCATCCGTCATCAACAGATCAAGAACGAAATATTCAATATGGAAATGCGCTTTATATTTCAGACATTGCTGATACAATGTGTGAAGGATGGCATGACCGGTCCGGTCAGCCGCCGCACAAGCACGCCGTGCCATTGATTTACCATGATCAAGCGTATGGCCACCAAAGGGGCGCTGATAGATTTTGCCATCTTCGGTGCGCGAAAACGGAACGCCATAATTTTCCAGTTCAATCACTGATGGAATGGCATTACGGCACATATATTCAATCGCATCTTGATCGCCAAGCCAATCTGACCCTTTGACCGTATCATACATATGAAATTGCCAATTATCGCCTTCGCCCATGTTATTGAGCGCCGCGCCAATGCCGCCTTGCGCGGCAACAGTGTGCGAACGCGTTGGGAAAACCTTGGTAATACAGGCCGTTTTCAACCCGCCAGCGGCCATGCCAAGCGTGGCGCGCAAACCCGCGCCGCCGGCGCCAACAACGACAACGTCGTATTGATGGTCAGTGATTTCATACGCACTCATAACCTACACCCTTTTCTTTGCGACGGTTTCGCAAGTTTGTCCGATGCCGAACACTTCACTGCCCCCTATATTAATCCCGCAATCATACCAACCGAAACAAGGCTGGCCATTGCGGCGATGGCAAACACACCACGCGCAATTGTCACCAGCGCCAAACGGCCACTGGCAAGCGGAATATAATCTTCAATAATCATCTGCATGCCAAGCGCCGCATGAAACAATCCAGCAATCACCAGAATTGCCAATGCCACCGCATGCTGCGGTGCAGCCACAAAGGCCATCGCCGCGCTATAATCAAGCGGCCCCATCGACGCCACAAGATAGGTGAAATACAACATAAGACCCAACGTCGCGACAGCGCTGATCCGCTGCCAGCGCCAATGGCGAAAACCGGGTTCGCGGTGATGTTTTGCCGAAATTTGTGCCATGCTACGCCCCCCAGCTAAACTGCCAGCCATAGCATAGCTGTGACCAGAACGGTCAGGCCAAGCACAAGATAGCCGCTTTGATAGACCTGTTTGATTTCAAGCCCGATGCGCAAATCCCACATTAAATGGCGGATGCCATTCAGCCCGTGATAGACAAGCGCCAGCGAATAGCCAAACACAACCAACTGCCCAAGCGTATGCTGCATGGCATCGGCAACCGGATCAAAAAACGCCGCCCCGGCGGCCAAGGCGACAAGCCATAGCGCCACAAGCAGGCTTCCCGTTGCCAGTACCGCGCCACTTGCCCGATGCATGATCGACATGATGGATGTCAATTGCGGTCGATAAACCTGCAAATGCGGTGATAATGGACGCGGCTTTGCCATTGGGTTCCTCGACAAGGGTCATCAAAACGAGAGGGCAGGCGCAACAATGCGCGCGGGCTATGATTTATATGTGGTATTGATTTGCAATAGTCAATGTGTAAGCAAAAAAACAGATGGTCAAATTGACCAGCTTTCCCACCCATTTTACCGGATAATGCAAATTGGCATTTTCCAGCGCATCGATCGAATTTGATTGCAATTGCCTTTTGCCAAAAAGCAGGTCAAAACAGAATTCATGGAACAGATTTTATCAATTCAATCGGCGGTAACGCTTGGCTTTGTCGGGAATAGCGTTGCCGGACCGGTCATCACACATCTTGGGCATCACCCGCTTTTGGTCGATAGCGTCACGCTTGCCGCCCATCCGGGCTATGGTTTGATGGCTGGTGACAAAATACCAGATGATATTTTCAGCAGCATTTTAGACGCCTTACCGTCTTTGGGCGCACTGCCTCATATTGGCGCGGTGATCACTGGCTATCTTGGTGCGCCGTCGCAGATTGACCCGATCACCAAGCTGATCACCACATGGCAGGCCAAACGGCCAAAAGGGCATTATGTGCTTGATCCGGTGCTTGGCGATAATGGCCGAATCTATGTTGATAAAGGCCTTGTTAGCGCCATGCGTGACCGGCTGTTGCCGCTTGCCAGCTTTGTGACACCAAACCAGTTTGAGCTGCAATTGCTATCAGGACTAGAGGTGCATGATATCGCCAGTGCCGATGCCGCCGCGCTGCATCTGCTCGATCAAAACCCGTATTTGAATGGTGTTGTTGCAACCGGAATCAGCACGCCCCAAGGCCGCGTTCATGACCGTCTGATCAGCCGTTACGATCTTGTTGATCTTGCCTATGCCAAACGCGCGGCCGGCATTGCCGGTGGCGGCGATTTGCTAACCGTCATTTTGACAAGCTGGCTTGCCGCTGGCATGTCGTTCAAAAACAGCTTTATCGCTGCTAGCGGGCAGGCGCATGACATTATCGATCAAAGCACCGGACATCTGGAAATTGCGCTTCTGGAAAATATTCACCGGTTGACGTCAGTCTCTAAAACCGCGTCAACCGTGAAATTAGATGGCTTGGCCTAGCGACCGCTGAGCTTGCGCTCGGCAAATAATTCGGCAATCTGAACCGAATTCAACGCCGCGCCTTTGCGCAAATTGTCTGACACGCACCAAAACACCATGCCATTTGGAACCGTCGGATCTTTGCGAATGCGGCTGATATAAACCGCATCTTCGCCAGCCGCCTCATGCGGCGTCACATAGCCTTCATTCGCACGGTGATCAACAACAATTATTCCGGGGGCATTTTCCAGCAACGACCGGACAGCCTTTTCGGTCATTGGCTTATCCGTTTCGATAAAAACCGCTTCACTATGGCCAACAAAAACTGGAATCCGCACGCAATGCGCGACAAGCTCGATTGCCGGATCAAGAATTTTCTTGGTCTCGGCGCTCATCTTCCATTCTTCCTTGGTAAAGCCATCATCAAGGAACACATCGATATGGGGGATCGCGTTAAAGGCAATCTGCTTGGTAAAGATTTCCGGCTGCACCGAATCATTTACAAAAATGCCTTTTGTCTGATTAAACAGCTCGTCCATCGCTGGCCGGCCTGCACCCGATACCGCCTGATAGGTTGAAACCACAACACGCTTGACCGAAAAGACGTCATGAAGCGGCTTGAGTGCAACAACAAGCTGGGCTGTCGAGCAATTTGGATTGGCAATGATATTGCGGCCGTTATTTTTGATCAAACAGCCATCAATGGTCTCTGGATTGACCTCAGGCACAATCAACGGCACATCGTCATCCATGCGGAATGCCGATGAATTATCAATGACCACACATCCAGCGGCGGCGGCTTTTGGCGCAAAGGCTTTGGCCGTGTCACCGCCAGCCGAAAATAGCGCAATATCGGCGGTCGAAAAATCAAATTTATCAAGCGACTCGATTTTCAAAATCTGGTCGTCACCATAAGAGACTTCTTTGCCAGCTGATTTTGTTGAGGCAAGCGCATGAATTGTGTCCGCCGGAAAATTCCGCTCGGCCAATGTTTGCAGCATCTCACGGCCAACCGCACCGGTTGCGCCGACAACAGCGACTCTATACCCCATGATTTCATCCTCCAGTAAAGGCCCAGAATCCATATCTGTCTGGCTGGGCGGCTAAATTTCCGCCATGAACAGATATGGCGGTTTGGTCTAACGTGCCAGACGATCCATTGCGTCAAGCACGGCTTTAGTCATGCCGTCGGTGCCGGTCTGCTCGCAGCCAGGCGCCATGATGTCACCAGTCCGTTTGGTTTCCAGTGCCATATTCACTGCCTTTTCAACCAGCTCGGCTTCATCAGCCTGATCAAAGCTATAGCGAAGCATCATGGCAAAGCTAAGGAATTGCGCCAGCGGATTGGCAAGACCTTTACCAGCGATATCAGGTGCCGAGCCATGAACCGGCTCATACATCGCTTTTGGCAGGCCGGTTTCAGGATCAGGCGTGCCAAGCGACGCCGATGGCAACATGCCAAGCGAGCCAGTCAACATAGCCGCGCAATCCGACAATAGATCACCGAACAAATTATCCGTGACAATCACGTCAAACTGCTTTGGGTTGCGGACAAGCTGCATGGCGCAATTATCCGCATACATATGGCTCAAAGCAACGCCTTCGCCTTCGGCAGCGTGAAGCGCGGTCATCACCTGACGCCACAACACGCCTGAATGCATGACATTGGCTTTTTCAACCGAGGTCAGCCGGCCATCACGTTTGCGCGCCAATTCCATACCAACGCGGCCAATCCGTTCGATTTCCGGCGTTGTATAGGCATTGGTGTCATAGCCTCTTTTGATGCCATTGCCTAAATCATCAATGCCGCGTGGTTCGGCAAAATAAGACCCGCCGCATAATTCGCGAAGGATCATAATATCAAGTCCGGAGACGACTTCGGGCTTTAGCGTTGAGGCATCGACCAAAGTTGGAAACACCATCGCTGGCCGCAGATTGGCAAAAAGATCCATTTCCTTGCGAAGCCGTAAAAGCCCAGCTTCGGGACGAACCTCAAACGGAACGCCATCATATTTTGGTGTGCCAACCGCGCCAAAAAGAACCGCATCACTGGCAACCGAATCGGCGAGGGTTTCATCGGTAAGCGGCGTGCCATGAACATCATAGGCGGCACCACCAACAAGACCTTCAGACAGATCAAAACCAAGGCTACGATGTTTTGCCAGCCAGTCAATAATCTTCATATTGGCCTGCATGACCTCATTGCCAATCCCGTCACCGGGCAACACCATTACTTTGCGATTAGACGCCATCATCTTTTCCTTCAATTTTATGCTATGACCAAAGCCAGTCTTCAGAGCCGGTTTTTAAAGCCAAGGCTGATCCTTTTCACGCTTGGCTTCATAGCTGTCGATATCATCTGCTTTGGCAAGCGTAAGACCGATATCATCAAGCCCTTCGAGCAAGCATTTCTTGCGGAACGGATCAATCTCAAATGACACGGTTGGGCCATTTGGGCGGCGGATTGTCTGGTTGACCAGATCAACCGATAATTCCGGATTTTCCGTATCAGATGCATCAGCCATCAAAGCATCACGATCATCAGCACTTACAACAATTGGCAGAATGCCATTCTTGAAACAATTATTGTAAAAGATATCGGCAAAGCTTGTTGAAATCACGCAGCGGACGCCAAAATCAAGAAGCGCCCATGGGGCATGTTCACGGCTTGATCCACAACCAAAATTATCGCCGGCAACCAGAATTTCAGCATTGCGATACGGAGCACGATTCAGCACGAAATCATCAATTTCGCTGCCATCCTGACGATAGCGCATTTCGTCAAACAGATTCTTGCCAAGACCCGACCGTTTGATCGTTTTCAAAAATTGCTTTGGAATAATCATATCCGTGTCGATATTCAGAATATTCAGCGGCGCGGCAACGCCGGTCAGCTTGTCAAATTTCTGCATGGGATGACTCCGTTTTCCTTAGATATTCCGCACATCGGCAAGATGACCCGACAGCGCCGCTGCAACAGCCATTTGCGGGCTAACAAGATGCGTGCGGCCACCACGGCCCTGACGGCCTTCAAAATTGCGGTTTGAAGTCGAAGCACAGCGCTCTCCTTCAGCAAGCTTGTCGGCATTCATCGCAAGACACATTGAACAGCCCGGTTCGCGCCATTCAAATCCAGCATCGATAAAGACCTTATCAAGCCCTTCAGCCTCGGCCTGTTCTTTCACAAGGCCTGATCCAGGAACGACAAGCGCCCGCATGCCATCAGCAACTTTGCGGCCTTCGGCAAGCGCTGCCGCTGCACGAAGATCTTCAATCCGGCTGTTGGTGCATGAACCGATAAACACTGTATCAACCTTGATATCGGTCAGTTTTTGACCCGGTGTCAGCCCCATATAGGCAATGGCTCGTTCCATTTTGGCACGTTTATTGGCGTCTTTTTCCTTGTCTGGATGCGGCACTGAGTCAGTGATCGCAAGCGCATCTTCAGGGCTGGTGCCCCATGTAACGGTTGGCGCAATATCTTCGGCAGCAAGCGTGATTTCCACATCATAGACTGCCCCAGCATCAGATGGCAGGGTTTGCCAATAAGCAACGGCACGATCCCAATGATCACCCTTTGGTGTCATCGGCCGGTCTGCCAGATAATCATAGGTTGTTTGATCAGGAGCAATCATGCCAGCGCGGGCGCCAGCTTCAATCGCCATGTTGCAGACCGTCATGCGGCCTTCCATGCTAAAGCCACGAATCACTGATCCAGCAAATTCGATCACATGGCCAGTACCGCCAGCAGTGCCGATCTTGCCAATGATTGCCAAGATCACATCTTTGGCCGTCACGCTGTCGGCAAGCGTGCCATCAACGGTGATGCGCATGTTTTTAGCTGGCTTTTGAATAAGCGTCTGGGTTGCCAGAACATGTTCGACTTCAGACGTTCCGATACCAAAGGCAAGCGCGCCAAATGCCCCATGGGTTGCGGTGTGCGAATCACCGCAAACAATGGTCATGCCCGGAAGGGTAA
>JADHOU010000061.1 GCA_016778825.1 Candidatus Puniceispirillum sp.
TCGATATCGGCCTTGGTGACCGAACCGCCATCTTCATTGCGAAGCAGATTTTCCAGCAGAACTTTCAACGAATAAGGCAGCTTTTCCAGCGCCGGATAGGTCTTTGCCAGCGCGGCAAGCGAATAATAGTGATATGTTTTTCCGGCGGCATCTAGGCTGGCACGGCATGCATCGCGCAATGTCTCTGACATGGCGTTCTCCTTTTCAAGGTCGAACCCTACAATAAAATGAAACGGCCAACTCGAGGGGTGCCTCAAAGTGGTCAGCTCCTATTATAGCCAAAATAACGCGAAGTTTCCAGAGGGTATTTGCGGGTTCTGACGTGGCTTTTGACTCGGCTATTCACGGGGCGAAAATGACATTGCGACACCAAAGCCCCTAGACCCAAAGGGGCAAGCACGGCTAGATAGTGATTATGACAGATCATGACCACAAGAAAACGGCACGCAAAACAGCGCCAAGCACGGCAGATCATCGCCTCCATATCGACCAGCTAAGCGTGCTTCGCGGTATGGTTTTGGTCATCCACAATTTGTCACATCGACAAAGTGCTGGCGATATTTGCTGTTTGACCGGTCCGAACGGGGCTGGGAAATCAACCTTGCTTCGCACGATCGCTGGCCGTCTTCCCGCGGCGGGTGGTGATATCAGCTGCGCGGCGCCAATTATTTATGTTGGTCATACTGATGGTTTGTCAGGTGCTATTAGCGGGCGTGAAAATCTGGCTGGCTGGGCGAAAATCAACGGGTTTTCGACAACCGAAACTGCCATTGATACAGCACTATCCAGCTTTGCCACCAGCCGGTTTGCCGATCTGCCGGTGCGGGTTTTATCGCGTGGCCAGCGCCGCCGGTTAGCACTTGCCCGATTGGCGCTGTCCCCGGCGGACAGCCTTTGGCTTTTGGACGAACCCAATGCTGGCCTTGATCAGGCATCAAGCCGCATTCTTGACGACATTGCACAAAAACACGCGATGGCTGGCGGCATGGTGCTGGCAGCAACGCATCTTGATTTTGCCGCAGCGGCAAAGCCAGGATCATTGCATTTGCCCGGGCTGGTGACATGAAACCGTTTTTTGCACAAATCGAACGTGATCTTCTGATCGCATGGCAAAACCGGCAAGATCTTGGGGTGGTTCTGGTCTTTTTTGTGATCATCATTGCGCTTTTCCCACTGGCGATTGGTGCCAATGCCCCTGTTCTTGATCCGCTTGGCGTGCCGGTGATTTGGATTGCGGCGCTGCTTGCCATTCTTGCCGGATTTGATCGGCTATTTGCCCAAGATGTTCGCGATGGCTGGCTTGATCAAATCGCCCTTAGCCAGCTGGGGCTGGGCTGGTATGCGCTTGCCAAGGCCATTTCGCATTGGATTACCGCTGGATTACCGCTTTTGATCATGACCCCGTTAATGGCAATGATGCTGAATATTCCGTTGCAGCAATGGCCGCCCCTTTTGGTCGCTCTGTTGATTGGCAGCATGGAATTGACCCTTCTTGGCGTGATTGGCGCAGCCCTTGCCGAAGGGGCGCGGCGCGGCACCGCATTGATGGCTTTATTGATCCTGCCGCTGGCGGTGCCATTGCTTATTTTCGGCACGCTTGCTTCGCAAAGTGATCGCGGCATCATCAGCCCGCATCTAATGCTTCTTGGTGCCGTTTTTGCGTTGCTTTTGGCCTTGGCACCGCTGGTCGCGGCAAGTGCCTTGGAAATTGGCGAAACCGAAACCGGCCTTTGACATTAATGAACGCAATCATTCAGCAATTGAGCATCTTTTCACCAACGGAAAAACAGGATATATCTCGCCATTATGTTTGATTATTTTGCCAATCCGTCGCGTTTCATGCGCATTGCCAACCGGTTACTGTTACCGCTTGTGATCCTTAGCCTAAGCACCGGTGCAATCGGATTATATCTTGGTCTATTTGTTGCGCCTGCCGATTATCAGCAAGGCGATACAGTTCGCATCATCTATATTCATGTTCCATCAGCATGGCTGGCCCTGTTCGGCTATGTTGGGCTGGGGCTATGCGGCCTTTTTTATGTTGTTTGGCGGCACCCGCTTGCCGATATTGCCGCGCGGGCAATTGCTCCGGTTGGCGCGGTTTTTGCCGTTTTGACGCTGGTGACAGGCGCGTTATGGGGAAAACCGATGTGGGGCGCATGGTGGGTTTGGGATGCCCGCCTGACTTCGATGTTGATCCTGTTCTTTTTCTATCTTGGCTTTATCGCCTTGGCCAACGGGTTTGACCGCGCCGAACGCGGCAGTCGCCCAGCCGCCCTATTGGCGCTTGTTGGCATGATCAATGTTCCGATTGTCAAATTTTCGGTTGATTGGTGGAATACGCTCCACCAACCGGCAAGCCTGCTTCGTAGTGGTGGTCCGGCGATTGATTCATCAATGCTGACACCGCTGGTTCTAACGCTTATTGCCGCCCATGCCTATTTTGCCATTCTAGTGATTTTGCGGATGCGCGCGCTTTTGACCGAACGCCGCCTTGCCGCGCTGACGCTGCGCCCGGGAGGAGACTAATGGCTGAATTTTTCGATATGGGCGGTTTTGGAAACTATATCTGGGGCAGTTATGGCTTTGCCGTAATTTGCCTTGGCTGGCTGAATTATGCGAGCTGGCGCAAGGCCAAAACCACCGCAGAACAGCTTGCCATATTACGAGCTGACACGCCTGCAGGCCCAAAGAACACAGAATAGAGAAATTGAGGCCCAAAAAATCTAGAATAAAAATTCCTAGCGCCGCCGCCCGCCGCGACGCCTGCCACCCGCCAGCGCCGGTGCATCTTCATCGGTTAAAATCCGCACGGGCAAATCAACTGCCGCTGCCAGATTGGCATAGGGGTCGCTTTTATGCGGGATCGCCATTGCCTTGACAAAATGGTCTTGAAATGACGCTTCGACCGCTGTTTCAATTTTTTCAATCTGTCTGACAACCGCTTCAATATCGCGGCGTGCAGCCTGATTCAACAAGGCCATCCGCGCACCCGCACCAGCTGAATTACCTGCCGCCCGCACATTGGCTAGCAAACAATCAGGAATCATACCCAAAACCATCGCATATTTTGGGTCAATATGCGTGCCAAACGCCCCAGCCAGAACAACACGGTCGACCTTGCGGATATTGATTTTATCCATCAACAGGCGGAACCCTGCATAAAGCGCGGCCTTGGCAAGCTGGATTGCCCGAACATCATTTTGCGTCACACTAACCGTATCAGTAATGCGATAGGAAAAGGTGCGGTCATCAGCTTCGATCCGGCCATTTTGTGCGGCCTTGCTGCCATCAATCACCCCATCCATCGTTATGATTTCAGCAAGATACATCTCGCCAAGCACCTCGATGATTCCCGATCCGCAAATGCCGGTCACACCGGTTTTTTCAACCGCCGCATCAAACCCATCTTCATCTGACCAAAGGTCAACACCGATAACGCGGAATTTCGGTTCAAGCGTGTCCTTGTCAATGCGAATCCGTTCAATCGCTCCCGGCGCGGCGCGCTGTCCTGATGAAATTTGCGCACCCTCAAAAGCAGGGCCGGTTGGCGATGATGCCGCTAACAGACGATCCTTGTTGCCAACAACGATTTCGGCATTGGTGCCAACATCAACGATCAAGGTCATTTCATCGGCCTTGTGCGGCGCTTCTGCAAGCACCACAGCCGCCGCATCAGCCCCAACATGGCCAGCAATACAAGGCAGGATATAAACCCGCCCACCCGGATTAATGGCAAGGCCTAATTCAGCTGCCTGAACATCCATCGCCGCATCGACCGCCAAGGCAAAAGGCGCACCGCCCAGCTCAACCGGATCAATGCCAAGAAGAAGGTGATGCATAACCGGATTGCCAACCAAAACCAGCTCGACAATATCTTCACTATTCAGGCTAGCCTGTTTTGCCGCACCATCAATCAGCGTTTGCAAACCGGCAATCACCGCCTTGGTCATTTCGGCCGCACCGCCCGGATTCATGATGCCGTATGATACGCGGCTCATCAAATCCTCGCCAAATCTGATTTGCGGATTCATCGCCCCCGTTGAGGCCAGCACCGTACCGGTAACCATATCGCACAGATGCGCCGACATGGTGGTCGATCCCACATCAATGGCAACACCGGCAATCTGGTCTTTGAGGCCGGGCCAAATGGCCACGATCTGATGCCCGTCACGAAGCGCCACTGTTACATGCCATTTGCCCTGACGCAGAACTGGCTGTAACCGCTGGATAACATGTAGATCACAAGTGATATCACCCGTCACACGATCGGGCCATTGCCCTTCTAGGGCTTCGATCAAGCGGCGTAAATCGCCTGATGGTTCATGCATGTCGGGTTCGCGCACCTCGACAAAACACAAACGCACAATCGGATCCATTTCGATTGAACGGCCATCGGCCTCTTTGCGAACAAGTTGATTGTGAACCTGACTTTCAGGGGGAACATCAATCACCACATCATTTAGTAATTTTGCCTGACAGGACAATCGCCGCCCATTAATCATACCGCGCTTGTCGGCATATCGAGTTTCAACAGCCGTTACCGCAGCCAGATGATCGGCACCCGATTTCAAACCATGTTTGGCAAATTCACCAATCCCAACATCGACCTGACAGCGGCCGCACATGGCCCGCCCGCCACATACCGAGTCAATATCCACACCAAGTTGGCGTGCCGCGGTCAAAACCAGCGTCCCAACTGGAACATATCCTTGCCGGCCAGATGGGGTAAACACCACTTTCACCTGATCAGTAGCTGGCTTATCGGATGTTATGGCAGCTTCATCTTTGCTTTTGCTCATCACATTGCCACCAAATTACGACGGTTACGCGTTGCGGCGGCGGCGGGTCTGGCGACGTTCGCGCCCGCCTTCACCCAGCACAACAGGTTCGCGGAATTTTTGAATCCAACGACGACATTCTGGATCATTTCCGTTCATCACATTCGCGCCCATAATGCCGGTCATTTCTTCGGCGTGAAGCGGGTTCATAATTGCCGATGTCATCCCAGCCCCCGCTGCCATTGACAGAAACGCGGCATTCATACCGTGACGGTTTGGCAGGCCAAAAGAAATATTCGACGCGCCGCAAGTTGTATTCACTTTTAATTCATTGCGAAGACGAATGATCAGATCAAGCGCTGACCGGCCAGCCATATTGATGGCGCCAACCGGCATGATCAATGGATCAACAACAACATCTTCACGCGGGATGCCGTAATCGGCGGCACGTTCGACAATTTTCTTGGCAACTTCATAACGCACATTTGGATCTTCGGAAATGCCGGTTTCATCATTTGAAATCGCCACAACAGCCGCGCCATATTTTTTGACAAGCGGCAAAACAACTTCTAGACGTTCTTCTTCACCAGTTACCGAATTGACCAGCGGTTTGCCTTGATAGACGGACAAGCCAGCCTCAAGCGCGGCAACGATGGAACTGTCAATCGCCAGCGGCACATCAACCACCTCTTGAACAAGCTGAATGGCCTTGGCAAGAATTGCCGGTTCATCCGCCATCGGAATGCCAGCATTCACATCAAGCATTGTGGCACCCGCCTCGACTTGCGCCAACGCATCAGACAGCACACGCGAATAATCGCCAGCGGCCATTTCGGCGGCAAGAAGCTTGCGTCCGGTTGGATTGATGCGCTCGCCAATGACACAAAATGGCGAGTCAAAGCCGATGGTAATTTCCTGCTTATGCGACGAAATAAGGGTCTTTGTCATAAAATACTCCTGAGAATGCGAACACCTTAGGCCGCGGTGCCAACAACGTCAAACCCGCCTTTGGGCAAAAGCTGGATATCGCCTGCCGAAATTGCATTCGCATAAGCAGCAGTTTTTCCAAATCCGCCAAACGGGTAAAAATGGAAATGTTCAATAAGGCAATCAGGATCATGCGCCATGCCATATGCCAGATCAGATAGCAGCATATGCGGCGATTGAACGGTCATCAATTTTGCGACATTGCGCGCCTGTTTTGAAATAAATCGCATTGACGGGCCAATGCCGGAAATTTGCGCAAAGCGGAACAGCGTTTTGATTGTTGCTGGCCCCGGAATGCCAATTCGAATTGGCAATTCATTGCCCGCGGCGCGAACGCGCTTTTCCCAATCAAGCACAATTGGTGCCTCAAAGCAAAATTGTGTTTCGATGTAAAGCTTCATCCCTTCGCGTTTGGCAAAGGCATTTTTTGCGCCAAGCGCATCGGCAATTTCCAGATCGCTGATATCAGGGCTTCCCTCGGGATGGCCTGCGACACCAGCACGCATGATGCCATGTTTTTGCAACAGACCGGTTTCAAGAATCTGCATTGAATTATCAAATGCGCCAGCCGGCTTGTCGACACCGCCGCCAATGATCAAAACCTCATCGACGCCAGCTTCGGCGCGATAAGCGGCAAGCAACCCATCAAGCTGATCGGTATCTTTTATCGAACGTGCGGCTAGATGCGGTACCGCTTTCATGCCTTCATTATGCAACCGCTTTGTTACCGCCACGGTTTCCATTGGGTCGGTTCCAGGCAAAAAGGTGACATTGACTGTTGTTTCAGGCGCAAGACAAGCGACAAAACTGTCAATTTTGGTGGCACCTGCTGGTGTTACCTCGATTGACCATCCTTGCGCTGCTTGCTGGATCTGTTGGATATTCGCTGTCATATGAATCCTCATTTTACCCATCTTCACCCCAGTCAGGCTTGCAGGGTTCACGCTAATTTCTATTGCCCTAATGCTGGGCAGAATGGCCGCTTGATCTGAAACAAGATGGCTTGCCAACGCCTTACAATTTGCCGATTACGACATTGTCAGGCCGAACCGCGCTTGTTGTGCCTTACTCGGCGGCTTTACCGCCATTCTCCACCAATGCCCTAACGCGATCAGCCGTATATTCGGCATCAAGCGCCGCCGCATGCGCTGCCGCTTCAGCGTCAAGATCTTCACCACATGGCGCTGGTTCCGAACGTCGCCATTCAGCAAGATAATCATCGGTCGAATCTGCGCCATCGCGCATCGCTGCCGCGTCAATGGCAATTGAAAAGCGCCGTGGCAATTCAACCTTGGCCTGCTCACGCTGGCGACCACGTCCGCGCTCGGCAATCACCTGCGCCGGAATATCGCGCCAATAAAGGGTAATCAGATTTGCCATCACAGCGCTCCTTTGAAAAAATACCAAGCTTGAGATTATTTGTTTATCTCAAGCCAGTTTGTGAAAAAACTCGTTAAAATCACCATAGCCTGTATAGCGATACTCATAACCCAGTCCAAGTTCGATTGCCGCCTGACGCGCCTTTTCCTGAAGCGATTCAGATTCGGTTTGCGCAATATAAAGAACCCGCGTGTAATGCGCAAAATACATATCGCGCAATTGCGGGTGCTGGCGAAGCCCCATGCCTTTCATCACAATCCGTTCGAAATGGCGAACCATGTAATCGGTTAGGAAAAACGTGCCAAGCGCAGTTTCCATTTCGGCGTCAAATTCGGGTTTGCCAAGAAACATCTCATAACAATGCGGCCCAGCGATGCGAGGAATATTTTCTGCCTCAAGAAGGTGATCAAGCGCACCACCCGTGCCGCAATCACCATAAGCAACGGCAATATCCATTCCGGCACGGCGGGCAGCCGCAATTTTCCGTTTGACGCCAGGGACAATCTTTTCAGGGTGATTATGCCAAGATGCCGGAAGGCAGGTTAAGGCAACCGCACCATCCGGCAATTGATCGATTAGCACCAGCAATTCACGCGCCAACGCCCCACAGGCAATGATCTGTAGGCGTGCTGGCTGTTCCGGTTTAGCCAGCTGCTTGTTCACGTTCCAATTTAGCCTTGATCATTTCCTTGGCTGTTTCCACCGCAACCGCCGCATCACGGCAATAGGCATCGGCGCCAACTGATTCGGCAAAAGCCTCATTCAAAGGCGCGCCGCCGACAAGAACGATGTAATCGTCACGGATTCCTTTTTCGACCAACGCATCAACAACAACTTTCATATAAGGCATTGTTGTTGTCAAAAGCGCTGACATGCCCAGAATATCGG
>JADHOU010000062.1 GCA_016778825.1 Candidatus Puniceispirillum sp.
ATATGCTAGCCGGGGTAAAACGCTACTATAAAGGTAATGTTGTTGGCGAAGTTTACACCAAGCTGGGACAGTCTGATTTCCAAGCTGAGCTGTCGGCATTGCGCGCCGCCAAGCCCGAGACAACTATGATTTTCCAGCCGGGCGGTATGGGCATCAATTTTGTTAAACAATGGAAACAAGCCGGTATGGATCAGGTGAGCAAGTTATATACCGTCTTTAGTGTTGACGGCGTATCATTGCCAGCGCTGAAAGATTCGGCTCTTGGCATCCTTGGCACACAAACTTGGTCACCCGATCTTGATAATCCAATCAACAAGAAATTTGTAGCCGATTACAAAGCTCAGTTCGGCGGCTATCCGTCTTTCTATGCGGCACAGGCATATGACACGATCTTGGCGATCGATTATGCAATTACAAAATCTGGTAGCAAGGACACCGCTAAAATGCGGGCTGCACTGGCGAGTGGAGATATCCCAACCACCCGCGGCAATCTCAAAATGAACACAAATCATTTTCCGATCCAGAATATCTATCTGCGTGAAAC
The DNA here is from genome assembly GCA_016778825.1 of Candidatus Puniceispirillum sp. GTDB lineage: Bacteria > Pseudomonadota > Alphaproteobacteria > Puniceispirillales > Puniceispirillaceae > UBA3439. Next base: position 545 of record JADHOU010000062.1, read on the forward strand.
AGTGAAGGATGCTGACGGTGTTGTCACAACCAAGGTAATTGGCACTGTCTTTAACAATCACGCCGACTCATATGCGGTAAATTGTAAATTCTAAATCCTAAAAAACCAGCCAGCGCCCGTTTATGTTGCTGGCTGCCAAAATACTGCCTGCACAACGAAGCAGCTGGCGTGACTGGTTTTAGCCTATGACACTGACCCTTATTCTTGAGCAGATTTTCAACGGCCTACAAGCCGGTGTAACCTTATTTCTGGTTGCTGCCGGTTTGACCCTCATTCTGGGAATTATGGATTTCGTATTTCTGGCGCATGGCGCGCAGGTGATGATCGGTGCATATGCGGCAGCGGCGATCACCCAGGCCACGGGTAATTTCTTTGTTGGGCTGGGTTTGGCTATCCCTGTTACATTTGCCAGCGGCTATCTTCTGGAATTATTGATCATCCGGCACCTGTACCAGCGCGATCATATGGAACAGGTCTTGGCAACATTTGGCCTTATCCTGTTCTTTAACGAGGCTATTCGTATTGGCTTTGGCCCGGCTGCACTTTATTCAGATTTGCCAGAATCAATATCAGGCTTTGTTGAGATTCTGCCGGAAACGCCTTATCCTGCCTACCGGCTTGGGGTGATTGCCATTGGCCTTATTTGCGCTTTGGCGATTCATCTCTTCGTTTCCAAAACGCGCATTGGAGCAATGGTTCGTGCTGGAGCCAATAATCCTGAAATGACCGCCGCACTTGGCATCAATATCAAGATTTTATTCCGGCTCATTTTTGCAACAGGGGCGTGTCTTGCCGGTGTTGCTGGCATGATGCTTGGGCCCCTAACCTCGGTTCAGCCGGGCATGGGCGAGCCCTTACTGATATTATCTTTGGTGGTGATTATCATTGGCGGCATCGGATCGGTTCGTGGTGCTTTTATCGCCGCTATCATTGTCGGGCTTGTCGATACGCTTGGGCGAGTTTTTCTGCCGTCGATTTTGCGGCTGTTTTTCGAACAGGCAACGGCCGATGGCGCGGGGCCTGCGCTGGCATCAATGCTTGTCTACATCTTGATGGCTGTGGTGCTGATTTTCCGGCCAACCGGCTTGTTTCCGGCTAAAGGATAATCGCATGACAGGATTATTTCATTTTGCCAATTTGGTTCGTGCAGGCATTCGTGACAATCAGTTACTATGGATGCTGGTTGCCGGATTTGCACTTTTCCCACTATTTACGCATTTTGCCGATTTGCCATTCTGGAATGATGTGGCGATGCGGATCATGCTTCTTGGCGTGGCGGCGATGGGGCTTAATCTTGTTCTTGGCTATGGCGGCATGGTTTCTTTTGGCCATGCAGCCTTTATCGGCATTGGCGCCTATTGTGTTGGCATAAGCCAGTTTTTTGGCCTGTCAAATGGCTTGTTTCATATACTTCTTAGCATTGGTGTTTGTGGTGCGCTTGGGCTGGTGATTGGCTACCTTGCGCTTCGCACGACCGGCATTTATTTTATCATGATCACCCTTGCCTTTGCCCAGATGCTATTTTTCCTATTTGTATCGCTTGAGCAATTTGGCGGTGATGACGGGATGAGCATCGACCGTGCCGATTTTCTGATTATCGATCTTTATGAACCATTAAGGCTATATTTTCTGATCTGGGTTGCGTTAGCGCTGGTTGCCCTTCTTCTGATGTTTATTGTGCGATCACGCTTTGGCGTAACCTTACGTGCCATCAAAAGCAATGAATCGCGGATCGAGGCAATGGGGCTTGTGCCACTTCATTTCAAAATCACCAGCTATGTTATTTCGGCGATGATTTGCGGGTTGGCGGGAACGCTATTTGCCAGTTGGCAGGAATATGTGTCACCCGACATCATGCATTGGACACGATCTGGCGAATTGATGATTATCATAATTCTTGGTGGGATTGGCACTTTGGCAGGCCCTCTTCTTGGCGCCATTGTTTTTCTGCTTCTCGAAGAATTTTTACCGGTGGCGCTTGGTGCCGTGGCACCAGCCTACGCGGAAAATTGGATGATCCTTTTTGGCCCACTTTTAATTATGGTGGTTTTGTTTGGACGTGGCGGCCTGGTTGGCCTTTTGGATAAGGCTATTTTCAGCCGTATCTTCAGGCGTAGAATGGCGGTTAAATGATGGCAAATCCGGTTTTAGATCTTCGCGACCTAAATAAATCCTTTGGCGCCTTAACCGCAACAAACAACCTTTCACTGACCGTGATGCCTGGGGAAATTCATGCCCTGATTGGGCCGAATGGTGCTGGGAAAACTACCTTGATCCAACAAATTTACGGCGCGTTAAAACCAGATTCGGGTCAGATATTTCTAAATGGTCGTGACCTGACCGGCCTATCAGTACCTGAACGAATTCGAGCTGGCATTGGTCGGTCATTCCAAATCAGCAATGTGTTGATGGATTTTACTGTTCTGGAAAATGGCATTATTGCCGAACAGGCGCGGCTTGGACAAAGCTTTCGATTTTTGCGGCCTGCCTTTTCCGATGCAAATCTCATCGAGGGGGCTAGTGCCATTCTTGATCGAGTCGGGCTATTGGATCGGGCGCATCTGCCGGTTGGTGGTTTGGCGCATGGCGACCGGCGCATGCTGGAACTGGCGCTTGCGCTTGCCGCATCACCAAGCCTGTTGCTGCTTGATGAACCCATGGCGGGGGCTGGCCCCGATGAAGGTCAGCGCATGACTGAAATTATCGAAGCGCTTCGCGGTACGGTCGCTATCTTGCTGATCGAACATGATATGGATGCGGTTTTTCGCCTTGCAGACCGGTTAACCGTATTGGTTGAAGGCAGTGTCATTGCTGCTGGAACCGTTGCCGAAATCAGCCAAAATAAAGTGGTGAAATCCGCCTATCTTGGAGATGAGGATTGATCGATGCTGCATCTTCATGACATTGAATCAGGCTATGGCGCAGGACAGGTGTTATTCGGCGTCTCACTATCAGTTCCCGCAGGCCATGTTGTCTCACTGATGGGGCGAAATGGCATGGGCAAAACCACAACCATCCGCACAATCATGGGGCAATTACCCCTGACCGCGGGTCGGATTTCGCGATTTGGTAATGCCCAGCCAGACCAATTGCCATTTCAGATCGCCCGCTTGGGAATCGGGCTCGTTCCCGAAGGACGGCAGATTTTTTCCAATCTCGATGTCACCGAAAATTTGAAAACATTTTACCGGCCACCGCATGATGATGGCGGCTCGCACTGGCATTATGAGCGGGTTCTTGATTTATTTCCACGACTTGCCGAACGCCGTGATCATGCTGGCAATCATCTTTCTGGTGGCGAGCAGCAAATGCTGGCCATTGGCCGCGCTTTGATGACCAATCCAAAATTACTGATCCTCGATGAAGCCACCGAAGGGCTGGCACCCATCATCCGAACGCAGATTTGGGATTGTCTTGCCGCGCTAAAGGCCGAGGGCCAATCAATTCTGATCATCGACAAGAATGTCAAAGCCATAGCCAGATTGGCCGATCATCATTATATTCTGAATAAGGGACGGGTTGTTTGGAACGGTGATTCCGAAGCATTGCTTGCAACCGAAGGATTGACCGCACGCTATCTCGGGGTTTAACCCCTGTAACGGCCGGATTGCCAGATTGGATTTTTGACATGGACGCTTTTATCTGTGATGCCATTAGAACACCCATTGGCCGCTTTGGCGGCGCGTTGTCATCAGTGCGGCCGGATGATCTTGCAGCGCATGTGATCAAGGCACTTGTTGCACGCAATCCAGATCTTGACCAAGGCCAAATCGACGAAGTGGTATTTGGCGCGGCCAATCAGGCTGGTGAAGACAATCGCAATGTCGCCCGTATGGCGTCGCTTTTGGCCGGGTTACCCGTTACCGTACCGGCCAGCACCATTAATCGGCTTTGTGCATCGGGCATGGATGCTGTTGCCAATGTGGCACGCGGCATTCGTGCCGGCGATTACCATCTGGCGGTTGCTGGCGGGGTAGAAAGCATGAGCCGTGCGCCTTTTATTCTGCCAAAATCGGAAACGGCGTTTGGCCGCAAGGCCGAAATCCATGACACCACAATTGGCTGGCGATTTGTTAATCCAGCAATGAAGGCGGCTTATGGCGTTGATTCAATGCCCGAAACAGCCGATCATGTGGCGCTCGATTATCATATCAGCCGCGCCGACCAAGATGCTTTTGCTCTTCGGTCACAACAACGCTGGGCGGCTGCGCATGCCGCCGCGAAATTTGCCGATGAAATCACCCCTGTTATGATCCCGCAACATCGTGGTGATCCGGTGATGTTTGATACTGACGAACATCCACGCCCCGACACCAAACCCGAAAAGCTTGCCGCCCTCAAGGGGGTGAATGGTGACGGCATGACCGTAACCGCTGGCAATGCATCGGGCGTTAATGATGGGGCGGCGGCGCTGTTGCTGGCATCGGTCGATGGTCTTGCCACGCATGGATTGACACCAATGGCGCGGATTGTGGCCATCGCTGCGGCCGGTGTGCCGCCGCGGGTGATGGGCATTGGGCCAGTGCCAGCAACCCAAAAGGCGCTTGGCATGGCTGGACTTCGCATTGATGATATGGATGTGATTGAAATCAACGAAGCCTTTGCCGCACAGGGACTTGCCTGTCTTCGCGAGCTTGGCGTTCCTGATGATGCTGCCCATGTCAACCCGAATGGCGGTGCCATTGCAATTGGCCATCCGCTTGGCATGTCGGGAGCACGGCTGGTTCTGACCGCAGCCTATGAATTGCGCCGCCGCGGGGGGCGTTATGCGCTTTGCACCATGTGTGTTGGCGTTGGGCAAGGCGTTGCGATGATTATCGAAGCCGCCTAATCATGGGTTATTCAACATCATGGGTTATTTGCCGGTAAATTCTGCTGGGCGTTTGGCTAAAAACGCCCGCACCCCTTCAGCATAATCATCCGACCGGCCACACGCCTGTTGCATTGCCGCCTCATCATCCAGATGCGCGTCAAAATCATGATTAGCGGCACGCTTCATCAAGGTTTTGGCGCCAGCATAGGCCATGGTTGGGCCAGCGGCAAATTCGGCGGCAAGCGCATGGGCTTCAGGCATCAGATCGGCAGCATCATAGCTTTTCCAGATCAGTCCCCATTCAGCTGCTTGCGGCGCCATAAGCGGCGCGCCGGTCAAGGCCAAACCCATCGCCCGAGCCATGCCAAGACGCCGCGGCAAAATCCAGCTTCCACCAGCATCAGGCACAAGCCCAATTTTGGAAAATGCCTGAATAAACCGCGCTGTATTAGCCGCCAAAACCACATCACATGCCAAGGCCAGATTGGCACCAGCACCCGCCGCAACGCCGTTTACCGCACAGATGACCGGCATCGGCAAATTGGTGATAAGCCTCACCAGCGGGTTAAAATAATCATTTAAAGTCTGGCCAAGATCAGGCGGCCAGTGACCATTATCCGGATGGCGCTCGCCAAGATCCTGACCAGCGCAAAAGCCGCGTCCCGCACCGGTGATCAAAACCGCGCGTGCGTCACCAACCGCCTCTAGGGCCGAACGAAACGCAAGATGCATTTCAACATTCAACGCATTCAATCGTTCTGGCCGGTTCAAGGTAATTTTGATCCATTGATCTATTTTCTCAACAATGATTACATCGCTCATCTTGGCTTATCCTATGATGTTTCCTGATCAGGTTCCTGTATGGTGGCAAAATTATGACCCGGGCCTTTTTAGAAAAAATTGAAAACAATTCTTTGTCGCAGCGGCATAATCTTGCATGATCAAACACGGTCTTCGCAAGCATTCTGGCAGAACATTTGCCGGTTTCTTGGAGGATTGTCACAGCATGGCCTTGCTATGCATTCCCCAATTGCAAACGCGTTGCCCATCACCCGCAACACAGCCAGCCAGAAAGGAACAACATGACGGTAAAATTCTGGCGCGATGCCCGCGATGACAAGGTGTTTTTTGTCGAGCTTGCCAACCCGCCTGTCAATGCCATCAATCTGGCGGTTCGCCAGGGACTACATGACGCCATGCTGGCGGTTCAGGCCACAACCGGTCTTGAACGGGTTATGCTTATGGGAAGCGAAACAATCTTTGCTGCCGGTGGCGATGCGCGTGAATTTGATGCGCCGCCAATTGCCCCGCATTTGCCTGATGTTTTGGCCATGATCGAAACGTCAGACATACCTTGGATTGCCGTGATCAATGGTGCTGCCCTAGGTGGTGGGTTGGAACTTGCCTTGGCTTGCCGCTATCGCATTGCCAGCCCAAAGGCACAGTTTGGCCTTCCCGAAGTTTTGCTTGGCATTGTCCCCGGGGCTGGCGGCACGCAGCGTTTGCCGCGCCTGATCGGCTTTGCCGCCGCATTGGAAATGATCACAAGCGGCAAAGCCATCTATGCCAAGGCCGGTCTTGAGGTTGGGCTCATTGACCTTATTGATGCCGATCCGGTGCAGGCCGCCTTGGCAACCACACCTGTCGATCTCGCCACGGCAAGGCCGGTTGGTCAATTGCCAAACCCGAAATTGGATGAAGCCGCACTGGCAAAAAGCAATGCTGGCCTCGCCCGCCGTGCCAAGGGTCAGATTGCGCCGGTCAAAGCAACCGAATTGGTTAGCCTAACAAGCCACACAAATTTTGCTGACGGCATGACCGCCGAACGTGATTGTTTTCTTGAGCTTCGACAATCTGAACAGGCAAAGGCATTGCGCCATCTTTTCTTTGCTGAACGCGGTGCCAAAGCACCCGCCGAGCTTGCCAACAATATGCCAAAGATCATTGATCAGGCGGTTGTTGTTGGGGGCGGCACAATGGGGGCTGGGATTGCGCATGCACTTGTTCGCGCTGGTATCACCACGGTGACGATTGAAACCAATGAAGCAGCAGCAAAGCAGGCGGCCGCACGCGCCGAAAGCTTGATCGAGGCTGGGGTGAAACGCGGCCTGATCGGGGCGCAAAAGGTGGATGAGATGCGGTCGTGTTACAGCGTTTCAACTGACTTTGCCAGCGCCGCCAATGCCCAGATTGCCATCGAAGCCGTGTTTGAAGATATCGCTGTCAAAATAACAGTATTTCGAAAGCTGCAAGAAGTGATGTCGGCAAGTGCCATTCTGGCAAGCAACACTTCCTATCTTGATATCAATGTGATTGCCGCTGCGCTTGATGATCCATCAAGGCTTATCGGGCTGCATTTTTTTGTGCCAGCCCATATCATGAAACTGCTGGAAATCGTCAAGGGCGATGCCAGCGCGCCAACCGCGCTTGCCAGCGGATTTAGGCTTGCCAAACAGCTTGGAAAAATCCCAGTCGTGGCGGGGGTATGTGACGGATTTATCGGCAATCGGATTTTGGCGCGCTATCGCGAGGCGGCCGATCTTTTGTTGCTTCATGGCGCGACACCTTCACAAATCGACAAAGCTATGACCGGCTTTGGCTATGCGATGGGGCCTTATGAAGCACAAGATATGTCAGGCCTTGATA
>JADHOU010000063.1 GCA_016778825.1 Candidatus Puniceispirillum sp.
ATTTCGGCAATTTTATCATCATTGGTAAAAATTGCGCCGCCATCACCATAGGCACCAAGAGGTTTGGCCGGAAAAAAGCTTGTGCAGGTGACATCGGCAAGCTGGCCAACCGGCTTGCCATGCCATGTCGCGCCAAAGCTTTGCGCGGCGTCATCAATCAGCCACAGGCCATTTTCACGGGCAAAATTGCCAATTGCGGCATAATTGGCAGGCTGGCCAAATAGCCCAACGCCGATAATGCCAACAATATCGATGCCTGCGGCCTTGCCCGCGGCAAGCGCGTGCGGCAATTTTTCTGGATCAAGGTTAAAGCTGGTTTTATCGACTTCGGCAAAAATTGGTATTGCACCCATGACTGGCATCACTTCAGCGCTTGCGGCAAAGGTAAAAGAAGGAACGATAACGCCTTGACCGGGTTGCAGCTCTAGCCCCATAAGCGCCAGCAATAACGCATCGGTTCCTGACGAACAGGAAATATTATGCGCAACGCCTGTCCATTCACCAAGACGCGTTTCCAATGCGGAAATTTCCGGCCCCATAATATAGGCACCATGATCAAGTACCATTTGGAATCCAGCTTCGACCTTGTCGCGAATACGGGCTTGCTGGGCTTTTAAATCAATAAAGGCGATGCTCATTTGGACCTCACTGGCTGATGATTCGAGGGTGCGGCCGATGTGTCGACCAGTTGGTTTTGCATGGTTTCAAGAACCTGTTGAACCATAATCGCTTCATCAATGTCAGTTGGCGCGGGCTTGCCCGTTTCGCAGGCTTGGATGAAGGCGCGCATTTCGTCTTTTAACGGCTCGGCTTCGGGAACCGGAAGCGTAATCGGGCTTGCTCGATCAATGATGAAATGTTCGTCATTCAGCCGCATTTGATCCTGAAACAGGGTCAATTTTTCTGGCCAAGGTTTGGTATCATCAAAAACCAGCGATCCGGCAGTTCCGGTGACCGTCATACGATGTTCTTTGAACGGGCTTAGCCAGCTTGTTTGCATGCCTGCTGAAACACCATTTTCAAAACCCATGAAACTGGTCAGAAAATCAACAATATTTGGGGTCATGTGGCTTGCACCGGCACAATAAATTTTTGTTGGAAGGCTGCCAATTAGCGCCAAAATAAGTGACAGATCATGCGGGCATAAATCAAACAAAACAGATTCGGTATTGCGAATACGCCCCATTGCCAACCGGTTTGCCTGAACATGGCGAAGACTGCCAATGGCACCAGCGGCAAGCTGTTTCTGTAATTCGATAAAGGCGGCATGATAGCGGATCAGATGCCCGACCATCACTTGTTTTTTCGTCGCATGCGCTGCGTCCTGAATGGCTTTTGCTCCATCCAAACTCAGCGAAAGTGGTTTTTCCACATAAACATGTTTGCCAGCGGCCAAGGCGGCAATGGCAAGCGCATCATGGCTTGGTGCGGCGGTGGCAATGACAATGCCGTCAATTGATTGATCATGGATCAGCGTGTCAACATCAACCGGTTTGGCGGCAAAGGCTGATCCAAATTCGGCGGCGTTTTCGGTATGGCGATCGGCAACCGCGGCCAACACCTCAAGCTGGGCAAGATTGCGCGCTAAATTCCGGCCCCACATGCCACATCCGATTAGACCAATATTCATCATCGCCTGAATTTCATTTCGTGATGCAACCATATTTGTCACTATACTATGGTGTCTTAATATGCACGACGACTCGCGTCAATTGTTGCATTTCGTTACATTTTTAAAAGAATTCAGCCAGATTTACCACCGGCCTATGGCGCGGCAAACCGGTGGTCTTGCAGCGGCGTCTTCATCCGGCTAGAAAGAGATCAGGCCAGCCTATGGTCATCGTCATTATGGCGACGGATTAATCCACCTCATCAGGGCCACATTATGGACGCATCATCACAATTCAAAGATAGCTTGCCAACGACGCCGGAATCCCTTTTGGCGGTTCTTGACGCGCTGGAAATTGACTATGTCACCCACCATCATCCGCCTTTGCGAACGGTTGAAGATGCCAAAGCGCATCGCGGCGATATGCCCGGGATTCATATTAAAAATTTGTATCTTCGCGACCGGAAAAAGCGCAATTTTCTGATTGTCGCCCAAGAAGATCGGGTGATTGATTTAAAAAATCTTGATCAGAAAATTGGCTGTGACCGGCTGTCATTTGGCAGTGCTGACCGGTTATTTGAAATGTTGGGTGTGCGTCCAGGCGCGGTCAGTCCGCTGACATTAATTAATGACTCGGACCATAAAATTTCGCTGTTTCTTGATTCGGAGCTTCGAACCGATGATCGGATTTACGCCCATCCGCTTGTCAATGACATGACGATTGGCATCACTGGATCGGGCTTGCAGAAATTTTTGGCGCATACAGGCCACCAGCCGCGCTGGCTTGATTTTTAATAGCTTTGGGGCCAGTCATGGCGCGCCCCTTGTTTTGCAACCCCTGATGATTACATCTAGATGAGGAGTTGAAAAAGGGCGTGGCCGCCGATTAAAACGCACCGTCTTGGTGGTGGATTGTAATCGGATCATCGCTTTTTACAGAAGGTTTAGGACAAAATGGAACAGCTTATTGCGGCCGCCGCCGATACCACACCAATCGATGTTAATATGGATAATTTCATGGCCGAGGTCATTGATGGTTCGGCAACAATGCCAATCGTCGTGCAATTTTGGGCACCATGGTGTGGGCCGTGTAAACAGCTTGGTCCGCTCTTGGAAAAGGTCGTTGCCGCCGCCAAGGGCAAGGTCAAAATGGTGCGAATCAATATTGATGAGAACCAGCAGATTGCCCAACAGATGCGGGTGCAATCAGTGCCAACGGTTTATGGGTTTTTCAATGGGCAGCCGGTTGATGGTTTTGCTGGTGCGCAGCCTGAATCAACGCTAAAGCAATTTATTGACAAGCTGGTAGCCGCTGGCGGCAGTGGCCCCGACATCGCGGCAATGGCCGAGGCGGCAAACAGCCTTCTTGAAACCCAAGATTATGACAATGCGATGGCGCAATATCATGAAATCATGGCGGCCGATCCTGAATCGCCCGATGGTCTTGCAGGCATGATCCGTTGTATGGTCGGAATGAGAGATATTGATGGCGCGCGCGAAATTGTTGATCAGCTTGATGATGAATTTCGCGATAAACCGGCCATGGTGATTGCCATTGACTCACTTGAATTGGCGGAAAAAGTGGCAGGGGCGGCTGGCGGTTTGACGCAAGCGCGTGCTGCGGTTGATGCTGATCCCAATGATCTTGCCGCGCGCCAAGAACTGGCATTGGCGTTATTTGCCACTGGCGAACAAGCCGAATCAATGGAACAGCTTCTTGAATCCATCCGCATTGACCGCGCTTGGAATGATGAGGCAGCCCGCATGCAGCTATTGGAATTTTTCAAGACACTTGGCCCGGCAAACCGAGATGTGGTGGCGGCGCGGCGCAAGCTATCGACGTTACTTTTCGCCTAGCCAGATTGTGCCCCTAATGGGCAAAGGTAATTTGGCCAGAATAAAGAGCCTTATCGTGGCATAAGGTTAAATGCAGCCATAATGCAAATGCAGAACGGCTTGAATCTAATTTTTAAGGAGTGATCATGGCAGGTGGTATTTTTGATCCGGAATTTGACCAGCTTCCGATGCGCATTCCGATTTTTCCGCTGCCAAGCGCCCTTTTGCTTCCGGGCGGGCAATTGCCGTTGAATATTTTTGAACCGCGCTATCTGGCGATGGTAAGGCATGCGCTGGCAACGCCAACAAGGCTGATTGGCATGGTACAGCCACTTGATCATTATGCCGGTGGCGACATCGTTAATGATGGCATAGCCAATGACAACAGGGCCAATGAAAACATAGCAAATGATGGCGGGGCTGATGCGGCGGGTTTGTTTGAAACCGGCTGTGCTGGACGTTTGTCATTTTTTCAAGAAAGTGATGATGGCCGTTTTGTCATCGCGCTTAACGGCGTGTGCCGGTTTCATCGTCTTTGCCAAGAGCTTGATCCGAATGGGTTTCTGTTGGCTGATGTTGATTGGCAGCCTTTTGCGAATGATCTTCGCGTTGATGTTAGCGCGCTTGACCGTGATCCGCTGATCAAAGTGATGAAACGCTATTTTGATATGAAGGGATTCGAGACCGACTGGACGCAGATTGAAAACTCGGATAACCATCAGCTATTGGCCACATTATCAATGATCTGCCCTTTTGAAGTTGCCGAAAAACAAGCGCTTTTAGAAGCCGATTCAATGGCAAAACGCGCCGATCTATTAATTGCCATGATGGAAATGGCATTGCATGATGAAATGGGAGGCAATGATGCACGACACTGACCCTGCGGCAGATTATGAAATTGATCCACGGCTTCTTGAAGTGCTGGTTTGCCCCTTGACGCGCGGCCCTTTGACCTATGATCGCGTAAATCATGAATTGATTAGCCATCAGGCACGCAAGGCCTATCCGGTTCGCGCTGGTGTGCCAATCATGCTTGGCGATGAAGCGCGTGATCTTGGCGAAGATGAATAGGTTTTTGCCCCCCATGACCGCCAAAACTGCCATGACCGTCAGAGTTATCTGCCAAGATTATATATATGAAGTTTGGCGATCAAGTTAAAATGCTAGGATAGTGAACCCCATGAACACCTCACCGCCGCAAAAACCATCACAAGATGTCTGGCCTGAAGAAATTAGGCTTTCAAAAGCCAAGGATCTGCTGGAAATTCGTTTTGATGATGGCGCGCAATTCTCGCTATCAGCCGAATTATTGCGCGTTGAATCGCCATCGGCCGAGGTGCAGGGTCATGGCGCTGGTCAGAAAACCACACCGGCGGGAAAACAAAATATCCTGATAAGCAGCATTGAACCGGTTGGCAATTATGCAATCCGGCTTGGGTTTAGCGACGGGCATAATACTGGCCTGTTTAGCTGGGGTCTGCTTTATGATTATGGGCTTCGCCAAGATCAGTTGATGGCTGATTATCTGGCGCGCCTTGCCAGTGACGGTGCGCGCCGCAATTAGATATCATAATTTGGGCACCATTATGTGGGCAGATGTCCTTCAAGAAGATTGGCGCGCGTCAGATGACCGCCCATCGCACTTTTCTGAAAAAATGATTTTGCCGGGCTGGCATTGACCAGCCCCATACCCGCACCGGTCACTTTGGCAATGGCTGGCTGAAATGACATAAGCTGGTTCAGTCCGCTTGTCATGGCCGTCATGGCGGTGACTTCGAGTTTGCGTCCGGCAAGATAATCAGTTTCAACCGACCGGTGACCAGCACCAAGCCCCCGTGCGCTGGCGCGGGCAAGACAATCGGCAAGAACCGCCGCATCACCAAGCGCCAGATTATATCCCTGACCGGCAAGCGGGTGGATTGCATGGCTGGCATCGCCTGCCAGAACCAGATGCGGGCCGGTCATTTTGCGGCTAATTGTTGGCCTTAAGGGCCAGGCAAGGCGCGGCCCATCAAGCTGCAACTCGCCAAGCGTTTTGCCAAAAGCGGCCAATAGCACATTGGCAAAATCGGCTTCATCAAGCGCCAGAAATTGATCGGCCTCGGCCTTTGGTAACGTCCAAACAAGCGAAGCCCGAAACGGGCCATGCGGCATCAGCGCCAATGGTCCGCCTGGTAAAAACCGCTGATAGGCAATATTGGCATGATCGCGTTCAAGCGTCAGATTGGTAACAATCGCGGTTTGTCGATGTGGTTCAGCCAAGCTGCGGATGCCGGCAAAATCGCGCAATTTGCTTTTTGCACCATCACAAGCAACAACCAGCTGGCAGGTTAAATCTGGCCGGTTGGCAAATTGCAATTGGGCAAGATCACCTGCCCTGTTAAAGCTTGTCACCTCGGCGTCGGTGACATGGGCAATTGGCCGCGTTGCCATCGCCATATAGAGGGCATCAAGAAGCCGATCATTGGCCACAACATAGGCCATTGGCTGGTCAGTATCATGCCAATCAAGGCTGAATTCGGGTCGTTGACGCCGCGCAAGCCCGCCTTGGCGCGGTGCGCCATTGGCAATTTTGATGCTGGTGATCGGCGTTGCCATATCGCCAATAAGCGGCCAGACGCCAAGCGTTTCAAGCATGGTTTTGCCAGCGGCGTGAATGGTGGTGGTGCGATGATCACCGCTTGGGGTTATGGCGGTGCCTGATGCGGCATTTGGTGATTTTCTGTGGGCTGTTTCGGTATTGACTGAATGGGGCTGTGCTGGGGCGCGATCAACAAGCGCAATAGCCGGTGCTGCGGCCGATCCATAGCCGCCATAAGACAGCGCCAATGCCATCATCACCCCGGTCAGCCCACCGCCAACAATAATCACTTCATAATGTGTCTGATTGGTCATTTGCTGCCGTCCGTCTTTGCCGTAAAATGGCGATCTATCACTTGTTTGGCAAGCTGATCCAGATCACCCCGATCAAAAAGATAGGCGGCCATGCCAGCCCGCTTTCCAGCCTCAACATCACTATCACGATCCCCAATCATCACCGAGCCACCAAGGTCAATCTGCCATTTTTGTGCAAGATCAAACAGCAATCCCGGTTCGGGTTTGCGGCAAGGACACGCTGCCGCCATTGCCGGATCAGGTGAAAGCGGATGATGGGGACAAAAGGCAATATCGGTAATGGCACCACCGGCCTTTTGGGCAGCATCAATCAGATGATGATTGAATTTATGCATATCGCTTTCGGTAAAGATGCCGCGTCCAATGCCGCCTTGATTGGTCACGATAAATACTGGCAATCCGGCCTGATGAAACCGCTTTAATGCTGCCACCGCACCAGTGATCCAGGCAAATTTTTCAATCTCGAAAATATAGCCATCATCACGGATCAGCGTATTGTCGCGATCAAGAAAAATGGCTGGCATTTGCGGCATGGGGACGTGATCCTTTTCAAGGCAAGATGGTGCGCTGGCACCAGATCACCCATCACAATCAATCTGGTTAAGATTAGTTTACTGAAATTGGTCTATTTTGCTAGTGAGTAACATCATCGCAGCCATTGCCCCAGCGCAAGCCATGCGCTACCAATGAGGGCGAAATAACCAATTGGCGGGCCAAGCCGTTCTTTTGACCAAGCCTTTCATTTGATATGGTGAAAAAATCCATGAAACTTAATCCAGCGCATGCCATTTTTGACGGCAATATGTTTGTCCAGCTTCGTGGGCTTCTTGAATCGATAACGCCGCCAGCAAATCTGGGCGTTCTTGATATGTCGATTGGTGAGCCACAACAGCCGCCAGCCGCCCTGTTGATCGACAGCGTGTCGCGTCATAATGACCAATGGCAATTCTATCCAAAGGCAACGGGAAGCCCGCGTTTTACCGCAGCGATTGAAGGTTATATCGCGCGGCGTTGGCCCGAAGCGGCAGCGCTTGTCGATGCAAGCCAAATCATTCCGGTTCCCGGAACGCGCGAGCCACTTCATTTGCTTGGCCATCTGGTAACGGCAAGCAAGCCAAATGCTGCGGCGCTGGTGACCAATCCTTTTTACCATGCATGGCGCGCCGGTGCGCTTGCCAGTGGCGGGCAAACGATCTGGCTGAATAGTGGTGCCAATCAAAATTTTCTTCCCGATCTTCATGCGGTTGCATCTGCCGATCTTGACCGCGCCAGCATTCTCTATCTGTGCAGCCCGACAAATCCGCAAGGCAGCGTTATGGATATGGATTATCTGGTCGATGTAATCCGGCTTGCCCGTAAACATGATTTTCTGCTGGTGATGGATGAATGCTATGCCGATATTTGGCGGGGCAGTCCGCCAACGGGTCTGATGCAGGCCGCCGCCTTGGTTGCACGCCAAGATGGCATCACTGGCGATGCTGATCCGCTGGCCAATTTGGTGGTGTTGAATTCACTGTCAAAACGGTCGGGTGCGGCTGGTCTTCGCGCCGGATTCATGGTTGGTGACAGGCAGGTTGTGGCGCAATATTTGAAACTTGTCGGCAATGGTGGATCACTGGTGCCAACCCCGCTTTTGGCGGTCGCTGCCGATCTTTATGA
>JADHOU010000064.1 GCA_016778825.1 Candidatus Puniceispirillum sp.
ATGCGGCTGGCTGGCGGCTTGGCTATGGTGGTGGATTTTATGATCGCACGCTTGCTGTTCTCAGCGGCGCAGGGCATCATCTATCGGTGATCGGCATTGCCTATGGTGGTCAAAAGCTGGACAAAATACCGGTTGGCCCCTATGACATGCCGCTTGATGCGGTTCTGTGCCCAACCGGTTTGTTCACGCCGGTGCCTCTGCGAAATTGATTTGATGGCCGTGGTTTGATTGCCGCTTTTTGATGTTTAATGGCGGTAATCATTTCGGTGATCGTGACATGCCAAGCAATGCCGCAGATAGGGCAATTAATAAGGATAGAGTGTAATGCGCGTCTTGTTTTTGGGAGATATTGTCGGCCGGACGGCGCGCAATGATGTGATTGAACAGTTACCGGTTCTTCGTCATGAACTGGCGCTCGATTTTATCGTGATAAATTGTGAAAATGCGGCTGGCGGATTTGGTATCACGCCGAAAATATGTGATGCGCTTTTTGCCGCTGGTGCTGATGTTCTGACAACCGGCAATCATGTCTGGGACAAAAAGGAAATTATTGATTACATCGCGTCTGAACAGCGGTTGCTGCGGCCGTTGAACATGGTTGAAGGTACCCCGGGAAAAGGCATTGTTCAAGTGACGAATGCCGCTGGCAAGCGGCTCGTTGCGGTGAATTTGATGACCAATCTTTTTATGGCGGCAAATGATCCGGTTTTTCCGGCATTGAATGATGCGCTGGTTCGCAACAAGCTTGGCCGTGATGCCGATTTTATCTTGATTGACGTTCACGGCGAGGCAACATCGGAAAAAATGGCGCTTGGCCATTATGCTGATGGCCGAGCGTCGCTTGTGGTGGGAACACATACGCATGTGCCAACCGCCGATCACCGCGTTTTGGCGGGTGGGACGGCCTATCAGACCGATGTTGGTATGTGCGGTGATTATGATAGTGTGATTGGCATGGATAAAGGCGCGGCAACCGACCGCTTTCTTGGGCGCGGCAATAGCCGTCTTTCGGTTGCACTTGGGCCGGTAACGCTGAGCGGCGTGATTGTTGAAACAGCCGAAACCGGCCTTGCAACCGCAATTTATCCGCTTCGCCGTGGAGGGATTTTGTCGTCAGCTTAGCCGATATCTCTCTTTGCCAGCCATAATGCCACCTGTAATGCCAGCCCTAATAGTTGTGACGAAAAATGAGTGGCAAGGCTGGTTCCCCAAGCTTTGATCTGCTATACGTTTTGGCATCGGGTCTTGCCGTTGGCTTGAGCCGAAAAAAAGCAAACTCGACAATCAAGCAGATAAGCAATAAGAGATCATGGCAGGCCATTCCAAATTTAAAAATATCATGCATCGCAAAGGTGCGCAGGACAAAAAACGCGCCAAGGTTTTCGGTCGTCTTATTAAAGAATTGACCGTTGCCGCCCGAAGCAGCACCGATCCTGATTCAAACCCGCGCTTGCGCTCGGCGCTGTCGGCGGCGCGCGCTGCCAATATGCCCAAGGATAATATCGAACGCGTACTCAAACGCGCCGAGGGTGGTGAAGGTGAAAATTATGATGAAATCCGCTATGAGGGCTATGGTCCGGGTGGCACCGCGCTGATCGTTGATGCAATGACCGACAACCGGAACCGCACCGCATCAGAAGTGCGCGCCGCCTTTAATAAATTCGGCGGTTCACTTGGCGAAACTGGATCGGTTAGCTTTATGTTCGATCGGGTTGGCCAGATCACCTATCCTGCTGATGTGACTGATGCCGACACAATGTTCGAAGTGGTTCTTGAAGCCGGTGCTGAAAATGTGGAATCAGATGAAACCGGGCATGAAGTGATTTGCGCGCCAGATGATTTCAACGCTGTTCGCGAAGCATTGGAAACCGTATTTGGTGCGCCCGAAGAATCGGGTCTGACATGGAAACCGCAAAATTTGATTGCCGTTGATGAGGGACAGGCCGCTACCTTGTTAAAGCTTCTTGATGCGCTTGATGATAATGACGATGTGCAGAATGTGTCGTCAAATTTTGACATTTCGGATGACGTCATTGCCAAGCTTGCCTGAGTGGAGTCGATGATGCGAATTCTTGGCATCGATCCGGGATTGCGATGCACCGGCTGGGGCGTTATCGCGGTTGATGGCGGGCGGTTGCAGCATATTGCCAATGGTGCCATCCAGCCCAAACCCACCCTTGACGATGCGGCGCGACTGCAAATTATTTTTGATGGGCTTTGCGAGGTGATTAATCTTCACCAGCCCGATCAGGCGGCGATTGAACAAATCTTTGTGGCAAAATCAGCCGGATCGGCGCTTCGGCTTGGCATGGCGCGCGGCGTTGGCATCCTTGCTTGCGGCGTCAATCGGCTTGGCGTTGGCGAAATTTCGGCGCGCGCGGTCAAAAAGGCTGTTGCTGGCACCGGCACTGCTGATAAAAAGCAAATCCAAGATATGGTTACCCGCCTGTTGGCGGTCACGGCACAAAATGCCGATGCTGCCGATGCGCTAGCAATTGCGATCGCCGCCAGCAATGAGGCTGGTACAGCGGCGTCGTACGGGTTAGAGTTGGGCCAAGGACAAGCGGGCAAGAAACAAGCGGGCAATGGTCTTTCGGCAGCCATCGCAGCAGCGCTTGCCCGAGCTGATGCCAGCAATGGGGGCAAGACATGATTGCGCAATTGCGTGGCACCATAGTGCGAACCGATGATCAGCAGACGATTCTTGATGTTCAGGGGGTCGGCTACGCGGTCAATATTTCTGGCCGCACGCAAGGTCAGCTTGGCACCATGGCAGGCGAGGTTACGCTTTTAACCGAAATGCAGGTTCGTGAGGACAGCATGACGCTGTTTGGTTTTCTTGATCTGGCTGAACGCGATGCGTTTCGGCTTTTGATCACGGTTCAGGGTGTTGGTGCCAAGGCGGCGATGGCGATTTTATCGGTGTTATCACCAAGCGATTTAACCAATGCCATTATCGCAGGTGACAAGGCAATGGTGGCGCGCGCCGATGGTGTTGGCCCTAAAATTGCCCAGCGTGTGGTCAATGAACTTGGCGAGAAAATTGGCAAAATCACTAGCCTTGGCGGTGCTTTGGTGATTGGTGATTCTGGTGCTGGCGCGGCCAGCGGTGCGACGGGCGGGCTTGACGGTGCCGCCGCTGGATTATTCGGTGATGCGGTTTCGGCGCTGGTCAATCTTGGCTATGGACGCGCCGAGGCACATAGCGCGGTAATGCGGGTTCAGGCAAAGGCTGGCGGTGACAATCTTTCAGATGTGATTGCAGCGGCCTTGCGGGAGATGGGAACATGACCCAAGCAGAAGACCCCAGCCGCCTGATTGGCGCTGATAGCCAAGAGAGAAGCGATAATGCCTTGCGGCCAACCTCGCTTGCCGAATTTATTGGGCAGGGCAATGGACGGCGTAATCTTGAAACATTCATTCATGCCGCGCGTGATCGTGGCGACGCGATGGATCACAGCCTGCTTCATGGGCCGCCGGGTCTTGGCAAAACAACCTTGGCGCAGATTATCGCTGCTGAATTGGGTGTTGGCTTTCGGGCAACATCGGGGCCGGTGATTGCGCGGGCGGGTGATTTGGCAGCACTGCTTACCAATTTACGGCCGCGCGATGTGTTGTTTATTGACGAAATTCATCGTCTTGCGCCGGCGGTTGAAGAAGTTCTTTATCCGGCGATGGAAGATTTTCAGCTTGATCTGATCATCGGCGAGGGGCCGTCGGCGCGTTCAGTGCGGATTGATTTGCCGCCATTTACGCTTGTTGGTGCGACCACAAGATCGGGACTGCTAACAACCCCGCTTCGAGACCGGTTTGGCATTCAAATGCGGATGCAGTTTTACACTCCTGATGAATTGTCACTCATTCTAACCAAACAGGCGATCAAGCTTGGGCTTGATCTTGGCGCTGATGGGGCGGCCGAAATTGCAGGGCGCGCGCGCGGAACGCCGCGTGTGGCGGGCCGGCTATTGCGGCGGGTTCGCGATATTGCGGCGGTCGAAGCCGCGGGAACTGTAACCGCGGCAGTTGCCGATGCCGCTTTGCACCGGCTTGAAGTTGATGCCAATGGCCTTGATCAGATGGATCGACGCTATCTCGCCTGTTTGGCCGAATCCTATGCTGGTGGACCGGTTGGTGTGGAAACGCTGGCTGCGGTATTGTCTGAACAGCGTGATGTTTTAGAGGAAGTGATTGAACCTTATTTGATGCAAACCGGATTATTGATGCGAACCCCGCGCGGGCGGTGCTTGTCGGTTGGTGGCTGGGCCTATCTTGGTATGACGCCGCCTGCATCGGCTGCCAAACAGCTTGATCTTCTGACGCAAATCGGTGGTGATGAGGCAGACATCGAATAGGGTATGATGGTGTGTGATCGGCAAAAAAATAAGGAAACAACCCTCGATCATGCCAATCTGGCAGCCGGTGCCGATGCCATGCTTGATGGCCGGTTTGACGCCGGCAACCATCTTTACCCACTTCGTGTTCAATATGAAGATACCGACGCTGGCGGCATTGTTTATCACGCCCAATATCTAGCCTTTGCCGAACGCGCTCGATCAGCATGGTTTCGATGTCTTGGTATTGACCAGCCAGCAATGCTTGCCGATGACGGATTAGGCTTTGTGGTACGCCGGGTCGAGGTTGATTTTCATCTTCCTGCTGGTCTTGGTGATATTATTGATGTTGAAAGCGGCTTGCTGCGGCTTGGCGGCGCATCACTGAAATTGCAACAAAAAATCATAAATCGCGAAAATCGCCATATTCTTGCCCGACTTGTCGTAGACATAGGGCTTGTCGCGCTGGCGGATGGCGCGCGGCCAAAAATATGTCGGCTGCCGGTGGCGGTCAAAGCCAAATTTTCCGATCTGGCATTGTCAGATGGATAACCAGCACCGGTGAAAGGTGCGAATGTAAATGTTATTTGGACGAAAACAGAGGGTGAATAAATGAATTCTGTGGAGTTGACGGTAACCCATTCGAGTGCAGATCTTAGCATCATGGGGTTGTTCTGGGCGGCGGACCCTTTCGTCAAGCTGGTCATGTTGCTTTTGATTTTGGCATCGGTCTGGTGCTGGGCGATTGTGGTTGAAAAAATCACCATCATTCGGCGTGAGCGGCGTTTGGCGCAGGCCTTTGAAGATGCCTTCTGGTCAGGTGGGTCGCTTGACAAGCTGTATGATGATACGGGTGCCAATCCGCGCGATGCAATGTCGATTGTGTTTGTTGCGGCGATGCGTGAATGGCGACGGGCAACGTCGCGCGGGCTTGCCGATGCTGGCCGTGCCGATTTGCGCGCGTCATTGGTTAGCCGGATTGACCGGTCAATGAATTTCACCATTACGCGTGAAATGGAACGGATGGAACGCGGGATGAATCTTCTGGCGTCAATTGGTTCAGTATCGCCTTTTGTCGGTTTGCTTGGCACGGTCTGGGGGATCATGAGTTCGTTCCAGTCGATTGCCGAGTCAAAAAATACCAGCCTTGCGGTTGTCGCGCCCGGAATTGCCGAGGCGCTTTTCGCCACCGCGCTTGGACTAGCCGCGGCCATTCCGGCGGTTATTGCCTATAATAAATTTGCTGGTGATCTTGAACGATTTGCCGCTCGGCTTGAAACATTTGCGCAGGAATTTAGCACTCTATTGGCGCGCCAGCTTGACGAAGGCGGCAAATAATGGGAGCGGGAATTAAACGATCAACCGGTGGACGGCGGCATCGTCCAATGGGCGAGATTAACGTCACCCCCTTTGTTGATGTTATGCTGGTTCTGCTGATTGTGTTTATGGTGACAGCACCGCTTTTGACCGTCGGGGTTGAGGTTGATTTGCCAAAAACCAAGGCTGGGACAATCAATGCCGATGCAGCGCCTTTGGTGGTTTCGATCAAAGCTGATGGCAGCCTTTATTTGCAAGAAGCCGCGGTTGATGCCGAGGTTTTAATACCGCGCCTGAAGGCCATTTCCAACGCCAATCCTGATGTTCGTATTTTTGTGCGTGGTGATCAGGCAGTGACCTATGGTGATGTGCTTGGTGTTATGGGTCGCATTCAGGCAGCCGGATTTGAAAAGGTTGCATTAGTGGCCCAGCTTCCTGAAGCGAAGTAATGGCCGTCTGATGGAAATTTGCGTGGAACGCTAGAGATGGATCGTCGTTCGCTGATTATTTCGGTTGGATTGCACGTTAGTGTTGCGGTACTGGCGTGGATTGGCTTGCCATCAATCAAGCGCAACCTTCCTGATGAGCAACCCATCGTGGTGATGGAAATGGTGCAATCAGTGCCAACGACAAATCTGACGCAAGACGATAAGCCGAATACGGCAAAAAAGGAACAAAAGGCAGCAAAATCAAAAAAGCCACCACCGCCGCCACCGCCAGCCCCGCCGCGTGCAAAACCGCCCGCGCCAAAGCCCGTTGCCAAGCCAGCTCCAAAGGCACCTGATCCAAAAGCAGAAATTCTGCCACAAAAAATCACGCCCAAGCTAAAACCAAAACCGGCAATTGCCCAGCCACCGGCACCGCCAAAATCGAAGCCAAAAACCACCGCGACTCTCAAAGCACCAAAACGCCTGCCGCAATCACCGCCAAAACGCATCAATAAGCTGGCACGCCAGAAAGTGTTGCAAAAACAGCGTGAAGATGCGTTGAGCGGGGTGATGCAAAATCTTGCTAAGGCTAAGGCAGTATCCGAAGATGCCGAAAAGAAACGGCGTGAAAAAGAACGCCAAGAAGCGGCTGAAACTTTGACCAGCAATTTGACAACGGCGGCCGGTAATGCCCTTCGCGCGCCGGAAAAGCCGGTTGTTGGCCCGCTTGGCCTTTCCGACATTGATCGCATTCGACAGCATGTGTCATCATGCTGGTCGCCGCCAATTGGCACGGCAGGTGCAAACACGCTAATTGTTGACATAATTGTCACGTTAGATAGAGGCGGAAAGGTTTTGACAGCTGAGGTTGACAATAAAATGCGACTTGCCACCGACCGGACATTTCGGGTTGCCGCCGACGAGGCCATTCGCACAATGTTTAAATGTTCGCCTTTGCCGGTGCCTTTGGATAAATATGAACAATGGAAAAGCTTTATCTTCGGGTTTGATCCGAAATTTTTAACACGATAATGACGTGACTTGATTTGCGCCGGACAGCGCATATTGGCAAGTAAATAGATAGGAATAGATTAGCGATGATGATGTTTTTGCGATTGGTAACTGTGATTGCGACTTGTTTTGGTCTATTCGGCAATATAGCCCATGCCCAGCTTCGCATCGATATAACCGAAGGCCAGGTCGCGCCAACACCGATCGCGATTGCCAATTTTACCGGCCCTGATGGTGTCGTGTCCGAGGTCGGCAAACAAATCGCGCAGATTATTTCCGAAGATCTGGAAAGTTCGGGTCTATTTGCGCCGGTCGATAGCGCGGCCTTTATCGAGCCACCTAAAGCGCCGTCAATTCGGCCAAATTTCACCAATTGGAGCCCTTTGGGGGTCAAGGGGCTTCTTGTTGGGTCGGCCTATGTTGACTCGGCTGGCATGTTGCAGGTGGAATTTGTGCTGTGGGACGTGGTGATCCAGCGCAATATCACTGGCGGTGGCGGCAATGCCGATCAAAATGCCATTCGCCGTATTTCGCATCAGATTGCCGATTTTGTCTATGAGGAATTCACTGGTGACAGGGGGTATTTTGATACGCGCGTTGTCTATGTTGCTGAATCAGGGTCGCAAAGCCGCCGTTTAAAGCGGTTGGCCATTATGGATCAGGATGGACATAATCATCAATTTTTAACGTCAGGTGCTGATCTGGTTCTGACCCCGCGTTTTTCACCAACAGCCAATGAAATTGCCTATCTGAACTATTTCAACGATGAACCAAATGTCTATCTGTTCGAAATTGCGACAGGCCGCACCGAACGGCTTGGCTCGTTCCCGGGCATGACCTTTGCGCCTCGCTTTGCGCCATCAGGTGATAAATTAATCATGAGCCTTGCACAAAATGGCATGA